>NZ_LKTL01000007.1:0-187288 GCF_001401775.1 Shewanella sp. P1-14-1
TTTTAGAAAAGTGGTGGGTCGTGAAGGATTCGAACCTTCGACCAATTGGTTAAAAGCCAACTGCTCTACCAACTGAGCTAACGACCCATTTCTGCTTCTTAGATTAAGTGAAGACTATAAATAGAGTTCAATCAATCTGTCATCTAACTAAGTTAATCTAACCTGTTTAATGACCTCAGAACGTCGCTCCGTTCTGAGGGCGCCTATAATACCTTTTTCATCTTCGCATGCAAGTGCAATTTATGGTTTTTTTGCCGTTTGCACTAAAAATAAACTAAGAGGCTGTTTTTTAGTTAAATTAGGCTTACAAAGCCGACAATTGTTGTTGAGCAAGTCTTGCGGAGGCACTATTAGCGTATTCTTTTAACACTCGGTTATAGAATGTCTTCGCTGTCGCACTGTCACCTTCTTTTTCAGCGATCATGCCTAACTTAACTAAACTATCACCACGTTTATTAGAGTTAGGATATTTATTGACCACGGTATTAAATGCAACTTTAGCTTCAGCAAAAGTACCTTTATTGAATAACAACTGGCCTAACCAATAGTTGGCATTGGCAGCATATGTGGAATCTGGGTATTGTTTAATGAAGTCACTAAAGGCCGGAATGGCTTCATCGTACTTACGCTCTTTCAATACAAGGTTCACGGCTTGCTCATAGCTTGCAGTTTCCCCTAGAGTAGACTGAGTACCAGCAGATGTAGCAGTATCAGCGACAGAGACAGTGGTCGACGCTGCACTCGCTGATAAATTAGCAATTTCTTCATAAAGCTGGCGTTGGCGCTGCAACATTTGACTAATTTGATAATCTTGCTGTTCAGTAATACCACGTAACTCAAGAACTTCACGTTGTAATGCATCTAAACGTTGTTGCGCTTCAAATTCAGATTGTTGTTTTGCTTTAATAATACGTTCTAAACGAGATAGTCGATCATCATTTGACCCGCCTGCAATATCTTGAACAGGTGCAGGGGCAGCATTAGCACCTGCAGCTACAAACATCGCAGCAACTAAAACAGCATGTTTCATCAATAAACTCCTAAACTGGCCGGCATAGCCGGCCTTCCGTTATCGCTTTTACTCTTCGCGATTAATAAACTAAAACACCGCGGCGGTTTTTTGCAAAACCACTTTCACTGCGTGAAAAATCTAATGGCTTTTCTTCACCATAACTAACAACACTCATTTGGCTAGCTTGAACACCCATACCTTGTAAGTATTTAGCAATAGCTTTAGCACGACGTTCACCTAACGCAATATTGTATTCAGGAGTGCCACGCTCATCAGCATGACCTTCAATTAATACACGTACATTTGGGTGCTCAACTAAATAGTTTCCGTGAGCTTGTATAATTGCAGCATTTTCACTTTGTACTTCACTACGGTCAAAATCAAAATAAATAATATTTTGAGCACGTAATTCTTCTTGCTCAATACGCTGCTGCTCTTCTGGAGTTAAGATTGGCGCTGCGCCACCTGTTTCAACACCACCAGAACCATATTCACCGCCAGTGGTTGTAGTAGTAGAACCACTAGTTGAACCACTTGCGTCAGTTTCAGATTCTGAAGTTGTGCTACATGCACCTAATGCCATTACAGGTACAACAACTAACATAGCTTTAAACAACTTATTCAGATTCATGGGTAATCCTTAATTAAAATTTATAGAAATGGAGACCAGGCTGGCGATTTCACTTCACCTTGGCCTGCTGGTAGTCTTGCTTTAAAACGTCCATCCATAGATACCGCTGCTAATACTTGCTTACCGCGATAGGTTGTACCATAGATAACCATGGTTCCATTAGGTGCAATACTTGGTGACTCATCAAGTTGAGTTGAAGTAAGCACTTGCATAAAGCGAGTTTGAAGATCCATTCTCGCAATATTAAATTTACCATTAGTACGATTTACAAAAATCATACTACGTCCATCAGGAGTGATAGTACCGCCTAGGTTCCACTCACCTTCAAACGTCACACGTGAGATTTTTCCAGTACTCAATTTAACTTGATAAATTTGAGGTCTGCCGCCACGTTCTGAAGTAAAAATCAATGACTCTCCATCAGGCATCCAAGATGCTTCTGTATCAATAGCGTAGTGATTTGTCACACGTTTAAGTGCCTTTGTCGCTATATCAATCACGTAAATTTCAGGTTGTCCATCTTTTGATAATGTAACAGCTAACTTTTTACCATCAGGCGAAAAGCTTGGTGCACCATTAATACCTTTATGGGAGCTCACCTTAATACGTTCTTGAGTATAGATATCTTGAACAAATATTTCTGCTTTACGATTCTCAAAACTCACATAAGCGAGACGACGTCCGTCAGGAGACCAAGTCGGTGACATTAACGGTTCAGGCGAACGCAATAACATTTGCTCGTTATATCCGTCATAATCAGCGATCATCAAGTGATACGGTGATTTCTCCCCCTGTTTCACAACCACATAAGCAATACGACTTAAGAAGGCACCACGTATTCCAGTTAGCTTTTCATACACGATGTCACTGATGCGATGACCATACTGTCTAAATTGCGACTCACTTATTACCGTTTCACGGCTTTCCAATAATAAGTCACTTGCAGGTACTGGACCTTTGTCAGACTGCAACTGCGCTTTGACTAAGTCGATTAAGTCAAAACTCACTAAGTACTGATTAGTACCATAAGGTTTAATCGAACCGACTAAGAGTGCATCTGAAGCCGTTTGCTCCCAACCTGTTGCAATGAATTCGTTAACAGTACTGATATTCGCTTGCGGTAGACTGCGAGCATCCAATGGACTAAATGTACCACTACGAGCTAAATCACTTGTAACAACATCACTAATTTGTGTTGGCGCTGGCCCTGTTCCTTGCCATACAAAAGGCATAACCGCAATGGGCCTTGCGGCATCAACACCTTCAGTAATAACAATATCTAGCGCTGCATTTGCCGTGGTACTGGTTAAAAATACAAAAACTGTTAACCATTTTGCCAAAATCTTCATGTGACTCCTTTAATTAAATTCCGGTGATACGGTTAAATTAATTTCTTTCATTTTATTGTAAACATCTTCTTCAGAAGAAACGGGTAAACGCCCCGCTTTATTAATTGCAGCTTTCGCAGCACGGCAAACGACTTGATCGCCACTTAACGTTTGGCTTGCCGTCACAAACCCATCTTTTGCGAGTCGAATAAGTACTTGGCAACTTTTACCACGCATTGACTCATCAACCACCAAATTGCGTTGAATCGTTGATTTAATCATTGCTGTATATTTATTGACTTCTGACGTAATTTGCTTTGAACGTGTTGCCGATAAAGCGACTTGCTCAGCTGCCATCGCTTCAGCCATTTCACGTTCTTGACGAGCACGTTCAGCTTCTTCAGCTTTGCGTTTCCGTTCAGCTTCTTCTTTACGTTTACGTTCTTCTTCACGCTTTTTCGCTGCCGCAGCTTCTTCAGCTTTACGTTTTTCAGCGGCTTTTTTCTCCGCAGCTTTACGCTCAGCTTCTTTTTGCTTTCTTAATTCCGCTGCTTTTTCAGCTTTCGCTTTTTCTTCAGCTTCTTTAAGTTTTGCAGCCTTAGCTGCATTATTCGCTTTTAATGTCTCTTGTTCTTTTATTCTGCGTTGGTTCTCAAGCTGTTTTATTCGCTCCTGCTCTTTTCTAACTTCTTCCTTCGCTTTGCGTGCTTGCCTATCTAACTCTTCTTGACGTTCACGCTCTTTACGTTGCGTTTCAATTCGCTGTTTTTTGAGTTTTTCAGCATGTTCATTAATACGTTGTTGATCAACGACAACAGCTTGCACAACTGGCTCAGATGATTGCGCTTGAGGCAGGTGCTTTGGCTTGTCTTCAAAGCTGATACCAAGAGCTAACGCAACAATAACACCAATATGAATGCCAGCTGAAATAGTAATAGGTAAGGTTAATTCTGATTTTACAGCCACTGAATTACTCCTTAGGTGAATCAGTCATTAGGCCAACAGCAGGCACACCTGCGCCCTGTAGACTGACCATTAACTGAATCACATTTTCATAAGGAATTCTTCTATCAGCCTTAACAACGACTGGCCTTTCTGGCTCTAGCTGGATCATCGCACCAACTTGGATAGAGATCTCATCCAAAGACAGCGGATCATCACTTGAACCACTCCCCACATTTAAGAAATACTCACCAAATTCATCGATAGAAGCAACGATTGGTGGTTTACTTTCTGCAGGTAAAGGTTCAGCTTCGCCTTGTGGCAATTCTACTTTTACGCCTTGCGACACGATAGGCGCTGTGACCATAAAGATGATCAGCAACACCAGCATGACGTCAATATAAGGAACAACATTGATTTCGGCGACCGGACGACGGCGCTTACGTTGATACATTACACCGCTTCCTTCTCACTGTAGGCTTGGCGTTGCAATATGTTAGAGAACTCTTCCATAAAGTTTACATGCGCCATTTCTAGTTTTTCAACTTGTGTCGAAAAGCGGTTATAACCAATTACGGCAGGGATCGCTGCAAATAAACCCATTGCAGTTGCAATTAATGCTTCAGCAATACCTGGTGCGACCATAGCTAAGGTTGCGTTTTCAACTGCACCTAAGGCAATAAACGAATTCATAATGCCCCATACCGTTCCAAATAAACCAATATATGGGCTGGTTGAGCCAATGGTAGCTAATAAAGGTAGATGGGTTTCTAGTCTTTCAACTTCACGAGATAAACTCACACGCATCGCTCTAGATGTACCATCCATGACGGCTTCCGGTGATTTACTATTTGCTTGACTCAAACGAGAATACTCTTTAAATCCTGCAACGAATAACGCTTCCAGTCCCGAAACCCCTTCACTTCGCGCAGATAATTCTTTGTAGAGTTTATTTAAATCCACACCTGACCAAAATGTGTCTTCAAACTTAATTGATTTAGCACGAGCTGAGTTTAATAACTTCCTGCGCTGAATAATAACAGCCCATGATGCTATTGATAGACAAAGTAAGGTCAGCATTACCAGTTTGACGAGGACACTTGCCTCTAAAAAAAGACCTATAAAAGAAATTTCAGCTTGCACGATTAAACTCCTGCACAATATTTAATGGGATAGCTCTTGGGCGCATACGAGATAGCGCGATACAAGCAACAATAATGGTTCCTTCACAATAACAGTCACCGTTATCGTCAAGCAAACGCTGCTTAAATACCAAAGAGGCTTTTTTTAATTCTATGACCTTTGATTCAACAAATAAGTTCTGTTCAAACCTAGCTGCAATTCGAAAATCTAACTCAGCATGCTTAACCACAAAAGCAATATCATCAGCTAAAAGTGTGCTTTGTACTACTCCCATCGATTTAAGCCATTCAGTTCTTGCTCGTTCAAAGAAATTTAAATAATTAGAATGATACACAACGCCACCGGCATCCGTGTCTTCATAATAAATTGAAATTGGCCATGTAAACATAATTAGCGATTGTGAATTTTGCGTAATAAAAGATGGCTTACTATACCGAGTACCACCACGCTTGTGAATAAAAGGACACAGCTATAAAAGGTTTATTTTAAAGAGCGATGATTAATTTGCCATTAAACTTAGGGCTTTTGCAGCGATATGCCTAATAAATGAAGAATGTTTAATGTTAGCTATTGATTCATTTACAAACATTTAACTTTTAAGCGTTCCTCATTCGAGTTAACCATTGAAGGAGGTTCATTACATAAAGGGGATGTTTAACAAAGTAAACTAGAGAACAAACATAAACGTTTTCCAGTGTGTTTATTAGTCAAATTTATAAGTCACTCATATAAAATCGTTAAGTCACAGTAGACAGCAAGAATGATTAATTTTCATTTTTAGAAAAAGTCATGAGTAATGAGTCATGAGTAATGAGTAATGAGTAATGAGTAATGAGTAATGAGAGTTTATCAATAGTGATGCGTAAATAATTTGATGGGTAATTAGTTAAAGGAGTACTAAAAATTCTATACACACATCGGTCATTCAATCGGTTATTTCTGCGATGACTTTCCCAAAAGAGCATTTGGATAAGAATATATAGTGCTAAAAAGTTACTTATGCTGTTGTTTGTGGATATAGTGATAAAGGATACAAAGTCATATAGGTGACTAATATCCGCACAAAAAGCGGGTTGATTATACAGAGCGACCTCAACTTTGTTCTCTGTATAGCAAAAAATTATAAAAAGATTAACGAAGACTTCAATTCTAGCTAGTCACTAAAGATACGATTTCCCTATCCCTTACCAAAGCACTAAAAACCCTATTAACAAGGGAATTCAGCAGTATTTCTTATTATTAAATTATTTTGTATTGTTAGTAGAATTGTAAATTTAACATTTATACATCAATTGAAATAAGCACAAAAACAATTAAATATGCATAACGAATGAATATAAACGGCCATTTTAGGTATTCTGGTTTAATTATTGTGATTAGTAAAAATTTAACGACATTGTAATGGATTAGAAATACTAATCTGAATCTGTAATTTTTCTAGTTTGTCACCTTAGAGTAAACTCTCTAAAATTCATCTTGTTTTCAGGACATAGCTTATTTAGTTATTGAAAACCAAGAACTCCTAGTTGATGTACCCCAATACCTCAACTTATCCCTGGTTCTTATGCTTGACTTCCTTCCTTGAATTTGTGAATACAAATTGTTTGGCCCACTTATTTTAAGTGGGCTTTTTTTTACCTTAAATTTATCATCGACTTTATTCTAATGAGTCACAGTTCATTAGAATGCAACTTACTTTGTGGTGCAGCCATCATGATGTTCAATCAATGGCTTAGAAAACAAAAAAGGCTTAACGCTGAGTTAAGCCTTGAAAGAGATTGGGGCTGCTAGAGTCGTGATAGGCAGAAATTGAAATTTAAATGCTCTTGGAAATTTTGATCACTACGCGGCGGTTACGTGCTCTTTCTTCAACAAGATCGTTAGATGCAACATGACGACGTTCACCATGACCCGTCTTATGAATACGGCTTTCTTCAATGCCACTTGCAACAAGAAGATCTGCAACTGTGTCTGCACGACGCTGTGACACCCTTTGATTCACAGAGCGACCACCATAACTGTCAGTATAAGCATCAACAAACACTAACTCTACATCAGAATCATAGGATAAATACTCTTGAACACGTTTCAGCTGCTGTTTTGAAAAACGGGTTAAATTAGTTCCACCCTCTTCATAATTGAGCACGGTAAACGCTATATCATCAAAACCGTAAGGTAACAGCGTCGCTAAACAAGAACGAAACTGACGGTACTCACCACCAAAATTTGCCGAAGATAAGCCTACAGCGACTTTGTCAGATTGATTATACCAATCTGCGTAGTAAAAAGTCGGTTGCATGCCTTTACTTAATTCTGACAACATTGACCAAGCCGCTTTCTTTGGGACTTCACCATTAAATTGTTTTTGATATTTAAGTTTAGTGATCGCTTTTTCATTTACGCCAGGACGCCACTGAGGTGCTTTACTAATTAACTCAGCATTAGTCACTTGATCGGGCTTGTTCCACATATCTAAGGTAAAATTAAGGTTTAAATCTTTACCTGCTTTGCTAGTAAAAATAGCTTTGCCATAATCAGGGATATCATGTTCTAAACGGCATTCAATTGGGCTGTTTTCACTAATGCGCCACATAGAGTTATCTAATGATGCAACATAATGCTGTAAGTCTGCTTGTGCAGAACTTACTAAACAAAAGCTTGATACTAGAATTGCCTTACGCCACATAAAAAACACCCTGTTTGCTAGTCACAATACTCTATCGGCATCGTTTTATGTTTCTTTAGCGTAGAATTTACTCATTCACACATGACACTGGCTCTCTCTTTTAGCATAATAGCCACCATATTAAAGAAAGAGGTTTTTAATGAGCGATATCTGCGACGCAAATAAATTCAAACACCGTTTTAGAGGCTACTTCCCTGTTGTTATTGATGTTGAAACAGCTGGATTTAATGCCGCCACTGATGCGTTGCTAGAAATAGCGGTTACCACCCTTAAAATGAATGATGATGGTTTTATCGAACTAGATAAAACACTTCACTTTCATATTGAACCATTTGAAGGCGCTAACCTAGAACCCGAAGCACTTGCTTTTAATGGCATTGATCCAACAAATCCATTGCGTGGAGCCGTTGAAGAAAAGCAAGCTTTTCTAGAAATATTCAAGCATGTCAAAAAAGCGCAGAAAGCCGCTGATTGTCATCGTTGTATTATCGTGGCCCATAATGCTGCATTTGATATTGGCTTTGTTAATAAAGCCATAGAACGAAACGATTTAAAACGCTCACCTTTCCACCCGTTTGCCACATTCGACACCGCCACGCTTGCTGGGCTTGCAATTGGTCATACAGTGTTGGCAAAGGCCTGTAAAATGGCAGGAATTGAATTTGACAATAAAGAGGCTCATTCAGCCTTGTACGATACAGAGCGCACTGCTGAGTTATTTTGCTACATCGTCAATAAATGGAAGACTTTAGGCGGCTGGCCAATGGTTAGCGAAGAGCACGAAGAAGAATCAATTAAAGAAACATCAGAAAGCTGATTGATATAAATAAAAAAAAGCTGCCGAGGCAGCTTTTTTTTATGTCTAACAAACGAATATTAAAGCTTGTCAGAGTTATCTTTTAGGTAAGAAGCAACACCTTCAGTTGTTGCAGTCATGCCTTTGTCGCCTTTTTCCCAACCAGCAGGACATACTTCACCGTGCTCTTCGTGGAATTGTAATGCGTCAATCATACGTAGCATTTCATCAACATTACGACCTAGTGGTAAGTCGTTAACCACTTGGTGACGAACTTGACCTTCTTTGTCAATTAGGAATGATGCACGGAAAGCAACACCGGCTTCTGGATGCTCAACGTCATATGCTTTACAGATTTCATGTTTTACGTCAGCTACTAATGTGTAGTTAACTTCACCGATACCGCCTTTTTCAACGGCAGTTTTTCTCCAAGCGTGATGAGAGAATTGAGAATCGATTGAAACACCGATAACTTCAACACCACGTTTAGTGAACTCTTCAATGCGGTGATCAAAAGCAATCAGCTCTGAAGGACAAACAAAAGTGAAGTCTAGCGGGTAAAAGAAAACAACTGCTGGCTTACCTTTAATCGCGGTAGATAGATTGAAACTATCAACGATTTCACCAGTACCAAGAACCGCTGCGGCAGTAAAATCTGGGGCCGGACGGCCTACTAATACGCTCATTTTAAATCTCCATCTATGGATTGAAAAAAATTAACACAATACCTGTTTAAAACTGATAAGCATTATACCCAAACAAATACAATATGCGAGATAGCTCACATACGTGTTAACGATTAACACGACGAATGTAGGATAATTGCGCTATACCTTACCGCTAATTGAATAAAGACATAAGCCTTTTAAGATGAAATATGGTTTACTTGATGAAAAATACTCCATATCAATCCTTTTTTATTCCTAAAAAAATTTTCAACATCCTTACACGCCTTGTTACATCAATGATAAACCCTACTTACAAGCATTCAGTTTTCGTAAACTCAACCGAGATAAACTGGACATGAGGTTTTATACAGACAAGAATGATTGCACTATGTCTATCTAAATAAAAATTAAATAAGAAAACTTAAATATGAATGCAGTCGTAATTGCTGTCACCTTAATGCTTGCATTAAGTCTCATGCGTGTGAATGTTGTTATTGCACTAACGGTTAGCGCCATGGTAGCGGGTTTAGTTGGTGGACTTGATATTCACCAAACAATAGGAGCCTTTAATGACGGCTTAGGAGGCGGAGCGCAAATCGCCTTGAGTTATGCTTTGCTAGGGGCTTTTGCTGCCGCGTTATCGCATTCAGGTTTAACGACCCTTATTTCGCATAATATTATTAAAAAAGTAGGTAAAGAGCCTAACAGCACCAATACTTTGGTCGTTCGTTGGTTATTACTTGCCTCAATTTTATTAATGGCGATTAGCTCGCAAAATATTTTGCCGATTCATATTGCCTTTATCCCGATCCTTATCCCGCCGCTACTTCATGTGCTTAGTAAACTGCAAATTGATAGACGCCTTGTCGCTTGTATTATCACATTTGGTTTAGTGACGACCTATATGATTCTACCAATTGGTTTTGGTGGCATATTTTTAAATGACATACTATTAGCCAATTTAAACAATAATGGCCTAGAAGCCGTAAAAGAACAGATCCCTGCTGCTATGCTACTGCCGGCACTCGGAATGATTGCTGGTTTATTGACTGCGGTATTCATCACTTATCGAAAACCAAGAATATACGAAGCAAAAGATATTACTGTTGAGCAAGAAGAAATCAGTATTAATAAGAAAACCATTTTAATATCGTTAGTAGCGATAGTTGCAACACTGGTTGTGCAACTCAAAACTGACTCAATGATTTTCGGTGCCTTAACAGGCTTTATCATTTTTCGTTTCTCTGGAATTATCAAACCTGACGTTAGACAAGACATGTTTAATCAAGGTGTGCTAATGATGGCCAACATTGGTTTTATTATGATTGCAGCTGCAGGCTTTGCTGCAGTCGTAAAATCAACGGGTGAAGTGAGCACTCTTGTTGCTTCGCTTGGTGACATTATTGGAGATAATAAAGCATTAGCTGCATTATTGATGTTAGTAGTAGGCTTGTTAATTACTATGGGGATTGGTTCTTCATTCTCAACCATCCCTATCATCGCCACGATTTATGTGCCACTAGCATTAACATTTGGATTTTCTGTTGCTGCCACGATTGCATTAGTTGGCACTGCTGCCGCATTGGGAGATGCGGGTTCACCAGCTTCAGACTCTACATTAGGCCCTACCGCTGGCTTAAATGCGGATGGTCAACACGATCATATTCGTGACAGTGTTATTCCGACGTTTATTCACTACAACATTCCCTTGATCGCCTTTGGCTGGATTGCTGCAATGGTATTGTAGTAGATAAAATATAAATACAAAAAAGGGAGCCAATGGCTCCCTTTTTACAACACATCAAATGACTCTTTGATTATTTAGTACCGAAAATCTTATCTCCAGCATCACCTAAACCAGGTAAAATGTAACCTTGTTCATTCAAACAATCATCAATAGATGCAGTAAATAACTCAATATCTGGATGCGCAGCTTCTAATGCTTTAATCCCTTCTGGCGCAGCAACCAATACAAGTGCTTTAATCGAAACACAACCACGTTTCTTAAGTAAATCGATAGTCGCAATCATCGAGCCGCCTGTTGCAAGCATCGGGTCAACAACAATCGCAACACGCTCATCTACATTACTGACAAGTTTATCAAAGTAAGGAACCGGCTCTAACGTCTCTTCATCGCGGTAAATCCCTACCACAGAGATTTTGGCACTGGGCATATGCTCTAGCACGCCGTCCATCATGCCAAGTCCAGCTCTTAGAATTGGTACAACCGTGACCTTTTTACCTTTAATTTGTTCTATCTCAACAGGGCCATTCCAACCATTAATCGTAACTGTTTCAGTTTCAAAATCCGCAGTAGCTTCGTAAGTTAATAAACTACCCACTTCCGTTGCCAGCTCACGAAAACGTTTAGTACTAATGTCAGCTTCGCGCATTAAACCCACTTTGTGACGAATTAACGGATGTTTTACTTCAACGACTTTCATTTTGCACTCCTAGTGATGAGATATTTTTTGCAAATTGTTCAAATCTTAGTTTATTTATCCTCGATATAAAACATAAAGTTTCATAATTGCAAACAATCTCACGCTAACCAGCTAAAACTATTACAGAAAACTGTTTTCATAAACGTATAAATCCAAATGATGACTTTCGACGGCATTCACAAGCTGATAGAATACCGCCGCATAAAATCCCATAAAACGATGTACCCTAGAGGATCCTCCGTGAGCACTCCTACACCACTTAGTTACAAAGACGCTGGCGTTGATATCGATGCTGGTAATGCATTAGTAGACAACATTAAAACTGCGGTTAAACGCACTCATCGTCCTGAAGTCATGGGCAATTTAGGCGGTTTTGGCGCATTATGCGAACTACCGACTAAATACAAGCACCCTGTACTGGTTTCCGGCACTGATGGTGTTGGTACTAAATTACGTTTAGCTATTGATTATAAAAAGCATGACACTGTTGGTGTTGATTTAGTTGCTATGTGTGTCAATGATTTAATCGTATCTGGTGCAGAGCCTTTATTCTTCCTCGATTACTACGCTACAGGTAAGCTCGACGTTGAAACAGCGACTTCTGTTGTCAATGGTATTGCTGAAGGTTGTCATCAATCTGGTTGTGCGTTAATTGGTGGTGAAACGGCTGAAATGCCAGGCATGTACGAAGGCGAAGACTACGACTTAGCAGGTTTTTGTGTTGGTGTTGCTGAAAAAGAAGCAATCATCGATGGTACAAAAGTACAATCTGGCGATGCACTTATTGCACTAGGTTCAACAGGGCCTCATTCAAATGGCTACTCGTTAATACGTAAAGTATTAGAAGTGAGCAAAGCCGATCCGCAGCAAGATCTAGCCGGTAAGCCACTTATCGAGCACTTATTAGAACCAACTAAAATCTATGTTAAGCCATTACTGAAATTGCTTGAGCAAACTGAAGTTCATGCAATGGCACACATTACTGGTGGTGGTTTCTGGGAAAATATCCCACGCGTATTGCCAGATGACTGCAAAGCCGTCGTTAAAGGTGACTCATGGCAATGGCCTGTCGTTTTTGACTGGTTAATGGAAAACGGCAACATTGAACAATTTGAAATGTACCGTACCTTTAACTGTGGTGTGGGTATGATTATCGCTCTTCCTGCAGAAAAAGTTGAATCAGCTTTAGCGTTACTTAAAGCTGAAGGTGAAAATGCATGGTTAATCGGTGAAATTGCTAATCGTCAAGGTGACGAAGAGCAAGTGGAGATTAATTAAATGTCTGAATGCTGTCGCGTTCTTGTTCTTATTTCAGGCAATGGAAGTAACTTACAAGCCATCATTGATGGTTGTGATGATAACGTCAATGCTGAAGTCGTCGGTGTTATTAGTAATAAAGCCGATGCTTACGGTTTAGTTCGAGCTCACCATAGTGAAATTGATACTAGTTGCGTTATAGCCCGTAAAGATGAATCGCGTCAGCAATATGACTTGCGCTTACAAACTGTTATTGAGCGCTATCAGCCTGACTTAATTGTACTTGCTGGTTTCATGCGGATCTTATCAGATGAGTTTGTTAGCCAGTATTTAGGTAAAATGATTAATATCCATCCTTCATTATTGCCTAAATATGCTGGTTTACATACGCATCAAAGAGCGATTGATGCGAAAGATACTGAGCACGGCGCGAGTGTTCACTTTGTGATACCAGAACTTGATGCTGGCCCTGTGATATTACAAGCTAAGGTACCTGTATATGATGAAGATACTGTTGAAACATTATCTAGTCGAGTACATGAACAAGAACATGCCATTTATCCGTTAGTCGTTAAATGGTTTAGCTTAAAGCGGTTAACAATGCATGATAACTGCGCTTTCCTTGATGGTGAGAAAATTGGCCTTCATGGATACGCGCCTGATTAACCCTGTATTTGCATCAAGATGCCATAAAAAAATCTCGCTATTGCGAGATTTTTTTATGGCAAATATCATTACCTCACTGGCAACTCCATTCCTGCGAACATCTCATCAATTAATTGCTGATCTCTCAATGCTACAGCTTTTTCAACAACATCTCGGGTTAAATGAGGCGCGAAGTTATACATAAAGTCATACATGTAGCTTCGTAAAAAACTCCCACGTCTAAAACCTATTTTAGTCGTACTATGGGCAAATAGGTGTCTCGCATCAATAGCAACTAAATCTTTATCTATCACGGGATCAATCGCCATAGAAGCAATCACCCCTACGCCTAAGCCAAGCCTCACATAGGTTTTTAATACATCAGCACTGGTGGCACTGAATACGACTCTTGGCTCTAGTTCAGCTCGTTTAAACGACTTTTCAATCTCAGAGGCTTTATCGAAACCAAACACATAAGTGACTAAAGGAAACTCTGCTAAATCTTCTATTGAAAGTGTTTTACGATTAGCCAAAGGATGATCACGCGTTACTACAATCGAACGATTCCAATGATAGCAAGGCAACATAATTAAATCTGAGTATAAATGCATTGCTTCGGTCGCAATGGCGAAATCCGCATCACCTCTTGCTGCCTGCTCACTGATCTGAGATGGCGTGCCTTGATGCATGTGGAGATTAACTTTTGGGTAGCGCTTAATGAAAGGTTTAATCACTTGCGGCAACGCGTAACGGGCTTGAGTATCAGTTGTCGCAATGTTGAGCTCACCTTGATTCGGTTGTGTGTACTCTTCAGAAACCTTTTTGATACTCTCGACTTTTCCTAGGATATCATTTGAGATATCAATCACTAGCTGCCCAGCAGGTGTGACGTGGGTTAAATGTTTACCACTACGTCCGAATATCTGAATACCAAGTTCATCTTCTAACATACGAACTTGTTTGCTTATCCCAGGTTGCGAGGTATAAAGGTCTTCAGCTGTCGCTGATACATTTAAATTATGCTTCACCACTTCTGCGATATATCTTAATTGCTGTAACTTCATAATACGACCTTCACTCTGATCTGAGACTAAACAACATTGATACAAACCAACACACTGTTATAGCTAAATGTTATAGTCCATCTGGTTTATTAATGCAAATAGTAATAACGAGATTGAGAATTTTGCATGTTCTCAGCCTGTAATGTTACCCTTGCTCACAGAGTCGACACATCTCGCAATTATCAACAGATTGAATGACTTTTTGTACGACACAAGCGATGACATGCGCTAAGATATAATCAATTAATTAAATAAAAGTGGTAACCAGCCACTCTGCTTTCACACAATTGAACGGAAACCATATGACCTTTACTTTGGTATTGATCCTTCTAGGCGCACTATTTATCCTCATTATCGGGATTAGCGTCATTCAGCAACAAAAAGAACGCGCTGAAGCTGAACGAAGAATGGAGCTTAAACGCCAACGTGCCATTATTGATGAAACAGAAACCGTATTATCAAATACTGGGCTCGCTTCTTTTCCTAGCAGTGTAATCCTTGTTCTCTATAAACGTATTAATGAAGCCTTAGAAGTCTCGCTAACACATCTGGAAAATCAGCCGCAACAACTTGACTATCAGCGTCGTCTATCTGATATTCAAGCTCAAATAACCACATTAAGTGCTAGCCCTTCTCAAGCGCTGGCAATTGAAAATTTCCGTCTGCCTGATAATGACAAACAAATTTTAGAATTGGTGCAGATGCTGAAAAAATTAAAAGCGATTGTGAGAGCTGAAAATAACAAAGGTAAACTTGAACCTCAGGTATTTACTGATGCAGAGAACCGAATAGACAGCTATCAGCTTCGCATTAATGTCGAATCAATGCTATCAAGAGCAAGAGCTTCTAATTCGCTAAAGCAATTTGGATCTTCAAAACAAATGGTTTCTAAAGCGCTGGCAACCCTACAAGCGATTAAAGCCAAAACACCAAACGACCCATTCATTAGTCGTAAAGTGGATGAAGCAAAAGAGCTATTAGAAGAAATAAATTCGCAGCAAAAACAAGTCACTCCAGAAACGGTCAATACACCTAAGAATGACGAAGATGATATTGATATGTTATTCCAGCCAAAGAAAAAATGGTAAGTAGTTGGTGAGATAACAAAGTAGTTGGTGAGATAATAAATCCGCCGCCCCCTATTTAAAGCCTCGCCAGGGGCTTTTTTTTATATCTGCGTGTTATTCACTACGTTAATATAGAGTGACTCACAACATACCCTTTTACCAAGCCTGCCTCCCTCTCATGTAAAACTAACCCTAGTTGACTTAAAAGCTATGGAATAACTGATTTTCTAGGCTCTAATATCCTCCTAAGCGGGAACAAATCTCCTCGATCTAAGGTATTCATTTAATATTTAACCATAAGCTGTGGTTGCTGCTCACAAAAAAAATGGAACCCGAAGGTTCCATTTATATAAAAGTGATTGAAACAAGCTTAGCGATTAACGCCTTAGCTATGAAGCTTTTTTCTTGACTGCTTTTTTAGCTGGCTTTTTCTTGGTAGATTCACTCACCCACTTGCCACCGATAAACTTAGATGTCCATCCAGTCGCTTTGCCATCCACTTCAGTAGCAACGTATTGCTCTTTCGTTTTGCGGCTAAACTTAACAGCAGCTTTATTACCGTCATCATCAGTGACTGGCGCATCAGCCAAAAACTGATATTTAGGCCAAAGTTGTTCACGATAGCGAACCAACTCTTCAACTAATGGCGCACGTGTTTCCCGAGATTTAGGGAAAGTACTTGCCGCAAGGAAAATACCAGCAGCACCATCACGTAAAACAAAGTGCGCATCTGATTTAGTACATTTTAAATCAGGTAAGAAGATAGGGTCTTCTTTTGGTGGCGCCGCTTCACCACTTTTCAGCAGTTTACGGGTATTCTTACACTCGGTATTTGTACAACCAAAATACTTACCAAATCGGCCGTTTTTAAGTTCCATATCATTGCCGCATTTATCGCACTCAATGATCGGCCCTTCATAGCCTTTAATTTTGAATTGTCCCGCTTCGATTTCATAACCGTCACACGTTGGGTTATTACCACAGACATGCAATTTACGGCCTTCGTCAATTAAATAGCTGTCCATCGCTGTGCCACATTTACCACAGCGATGTTTAGCGCGTAATGCATCCGTTTCAGCATCTTCATTATCGCTAACGGCTTCTTCACCAGGTGTTAAATTCATGGTGGTTTTACAGCGCTCTTTTGGCGGTAAAGCATAGCCTGAACAACCTAGGAATACACCTGTTGTACCAGTGCGAATTCCCATAGGGCGACCACAAGTTGGACACTTAATATCTTCAGCAAGTACCATCTCATTAAGGCGCATACCGCCTTCTTCAGGATCGAGTTCAGCTTGTTTAAGCTGTTTAGTTAATTCAGCATAAAACCCATCAAGCACTTTTTTCCACTCTAACTTACCTTGGGCAACATCATCGAGCGTTTGCTCCATGCTGGCGGTAAAATCAAAGTTCATGATGTCACTGAAGCTTTCGACTAAACGGTCGCTAACAATTTCACCCATTTTTTCAGCAAAGAAGCGACGGTTTTCAACTTTAACGTAACCACGATCTTGAATGGTAGAAATAATCGTCGCATAAGTCGATGGACGACCAATGCCTCGTTTTTCAAGTTCTTTTACTAATGATGCTTCACTAAAGCGTGCAGGCGGCTTTGTGAAGTGTTGTTTAGGCAATAAGTCCTTAAGATCTAATACATCCCCTTTAGCAACTACTGGTAACGTATTATCTTCTTCGTTCTTTTTACCCATTGGCGGTTGCACTTTTGTCCAACCATCAAATCTCAATGTACGACCACTGGCTTTTAATTCGTAATCACCCGCAGTGACCGTTAAACGAGTTGCATCATATTTAGCTGGAGTCATCTGACATGCTACAAATTGGCGCCAAATAAGCTCATAAAGACGCTGAGCGTCTCTTTCCATATCTGTTAAGGATGCAGACTGAACTATCACATTAGACGGTCTGATAGCCTCATGAGCCTCTTGAGCGCCTTCTTTACTACCATAACGAATAGGTTGTTCAGGTAAATACTTGTTGCCGTAATCATTGGCAATCATATCTCGTACACCATCAACCGCTTCTTTACTCAAGTTCGTTGAGTCGGTACGCATATAAGTAATATGACCAGCTTCATATAATCGCTGTGCCATCATCATGGTCTTTTTAACACCAAAACCAAGACGAGTACTCGCGGCTTGCTGTAATGTCGACGTTATATACGGCGCAGATGGTTTGCTTGACGTGGCTTTGTCATCACGACCAGTAACAACAAACTTAGCACCTTTTAGCGCATCCAAAGCAACTTGCGCTTGCGCTTCATTGATTGGACTAAAAGCGGCCGACTGGAATTTAGCCACTT
This sequence comes from Shewanella sp. P1-14-1, assembly GCF_001401775.1. Lineage (NCBI taxonomy): Bacteria > Pseudomonadati > Pseudomonadota > Gammaproteobacteria > Alteromonadales > Shewanellaceae > Shewanella > Shewanella sp. P1-14-1. The sequence continues at coordinate 18,004 of NZ_LKTL01000007.1, forward strand.
GCATTTTAAGCTTCTGAGCTTGAGATGTCGCTAAATCCGCATGTACATCCCAAAACTCTTCAGGAACAAATGCTTTAATCTCGCCTTCACGTTCAACGACTAATCGAACAGCTACCGATTGAACTCGACCAGCTGACAAACCACGAGCCACTTTTTTCCAAAGTAGCGGGGAGACCATAAAGCCTACAACACGATCGAGGAAACGACGTGCTTGTTGGGCATTAACCATATTGGTGTCAAGAGCAGAAGGTTCACTGAATGCATCTTGAATCGCTGATTTAGTAATCTCGTTAAAAACAACACGTTGGTAACGAGACTCATCGCCACCAATGATTTCTTGTAAGTGCCATGCAATCGCCTCTCCCTCTCTATCTAAATCGGTTGCGAGATAGATATGGTCAGCTTTTTCTGCAAGGGCTTTTAATTCTTTAACGACTTTTTCTTTGCCAGGCAAAATTTGATATTTGGCGTCCCAGCCTTTTTCAGGGTTAATCCCCATACGAGCCACTAGCGCACGTTTATCACGTTGCTGCTTATATTTGGCTTTTTCTTCAGGCGACATTTTCCTGACTTCAGCTGGCGTTTTGGTTGCCACTTTGCTGTCAGGCGATGATGATGTAGGCAAATCACGGATGTGACCTACACTCGATTTAACGATAAATTCTTTACCAAGGTATTTATTAATAGTCTTGGCTTTGGCCGGCGATTCGACAATAACTAGCGATTTACCCATAGTTTTATTTGCGCCAAAAAGTCTCTGATAGATATAAATTGGTTCCATATATAGAGTGTTGAGACGAATGTTTCAAGTAAATAACTCTAATATGTGTCCAGCGAGCCATTTTTTAATCAATTATAAAAAAGGAGAAAAAATAATATTGCGTTAATAAAAAGTAATATTTCATTATTTAGGGTCTAGCAAGTAAAACTTGTGCATGTTTAGTCACTTTTTCATTTTTTGAGACAATTGTCACTGCTTGTTAACCCCTATTTCATCAGTATACTGGCAATATTCTTGCTGTAGCTATCAGCAAATCACGCGATAATTACAATAATAAATATTTTAAGGATAATAAATGAAGCACTACGAAGCGAACTTTGACGGACTAGTCGGCCCAACGCACAACTATGCAGGTTTATCTTTTGGTAATGTAGCCTCTTATAGTAACGCAGCGCAAGCATCAGATCCTAAGGCAGCGGCAAAACAAGGCTTATTAAAAGCTAAATCATTAGCTGATTTAGGTATGGTGCAAGGTGTTTTAGCACCTCAAGAACGTCCTGATATCTATTCGCTTCGACGCATGGGATTCTCTGGCTCTGATGCAGAAGTGCTAAATCAAGCAGCTAAGCAAGCACCTGCATTACTCAACGCATGTTGCAGTGCATCTTCTATGTGGACAGCAAACGCCGCAACAGTTTCACCTAGTGCCGATACCCGAGACGGTAAAGTGCATTTCACTCCAGCAAATCTCGTTGATAAGCTTCATCGCAGCATTGAACCTGTTACAACAGGTAATATTCTAAAAGCAACTTTTAAAGATGAACGTTTTTTTAAGCATCATCAACATTTACCTGAGCACGCAAGCTTCGGTGACGAAGGAGCTGCAAACCATACTCGTCTGTGTAATGATTACGGTCATTCAGGGGTTGAGTTATTTGTATACGGCCAAGAGTCAACCAATCCTAATGCGGTAAAACCGATTAAATTCCCAGCAAGACAAACACTTGAGGCATCACAAGCTGTAGCTCGCCTGCATCAACTAGATGAAGAAAGTTGTGTTTTCATGCAGCAAAACCCTCACGTTATTGACCAAGGTGTTTTTCATAATGATGTGATTTCAGTAGGCAACCAAAATGTTCTTTTTTACCATGAACAAGCATTTTTAAATACTGATGTTAAGTTTGATGAAATACGTAAAAAAATGAATACTGATGTTCATTTCGTAAAAGTTTCAACTGAACAAGTATCTATAAATGATGCCGTAAAAAGTTATTTATTTAACACGCAAATTATTACCTTACCAAATGGCGAAATGGCAATTATTGCCCCAACCAATTGCCAAGAAAACCCAGCTGTGCACGCGTATTTAAATGAGTTAGTCACCTTAGGAACCCCAATTAAGCAGGTCCAATATTATGATGTGAAGCAAAGCATGCAAAATGGCGGTGGACCAGCATGTTTAAGATTACGCGTAGCAATGAGTGAATTAGAAATATCTGCCGTCAATCAAAACACATTAATGAACGATGCATTATTTAATAAGTTAAATAACTGGGTTGAGAAACATTATCGTGACCGTCTAGAAGTTAAAGACTTAGCTGACCCACAGCTTATTATTGAATCTCGTACCGCATTAGATGAATTAACACAGATATTAAAACTTGGCAGTGTTTATCAGTTCCAAAAATAATTCATAGTTTGAATTATGTCATAAAAAATGCCGCTCAATGAGCGGCATTTTTTTAACTAGTGCTTGCTAAATAATATTGATTGGTATCGAGATAACCTCAGTAACAGTTCCTAAAGGTGTTTCAACTGTAACGCTGAATGTTCCGTTATTAGGCTCATCTTCACCTTTTAATGATACAGAGAACGAACGGCCACCATTATAGTTAGAGCTAGGCCAAGTATATTCGGTCGTACTTGTTACGGAACCAGCTGAAGCAGCAAACTTGACTGTTGAACCTGCTGGAAGCTGCTGGTTATGGATGTCTGACAAAGTAAAGTGAACACTTGCTGCACCTTTTCCTATTATTTGAATAGGGAAGCTAACTAATGAACCATCAGCATCATAATAAGCAGATACATGTTCTCTGATAACTTTAATAGGATTACCATCTTCGTCTTCACCCATTATTTCGTCTTCAATTTCGACTTCAGTAGGCAAAGTAGCGATAGCTTCACTGCCAGACATAACAATCACTATACTGCGTCTAACAAAAAGAGACTTAGAGTTACTGACACCATCTGCACAGCCGGCATGAACAGGATCTGAACATAATACGCCATTATATAAGCCATCAGCCGTATCAAAAAGAGTATTAACATTGAAGTCAATCAACTCTTCAAGCGCACCACCATCAAGGCCTTTCATTGCATCTTCAGCCTGTGGATTAAATACGGTATCTTCATTGTAATCATTAAATGCATCATCTAAATCAAATTTTTCACCAGTTACATCTGTACCAGTTAAAAACTCATTCATTTCGTCAGCATCAAAGCGACCATTACCATTTAAATCAGGAAAAGACTCTTCGCCAATAGCGGTAGCGGTAATTGTTGCGCGGCCGCCATAAGGTTGACCATAATAGTTTCCGTAAACAATATTGTCTTCTTCACAAGTCGCATCTTCTGACTTATCTGTCAATTTATAACACTTTAACTTTGCTTGAGGACTACGTATCTGTTCTCCCAAAGCATTAAAGAAACTATTTCCTTCAGGCCTTGGCAGCTGTGATGTCCAAGTTACTGAACAAGCTCCGTTTATAGTCTGACAAGCATCTTCTATTGAACCACCTTCCGTAGTAAATGAAACCGTCGTTCCATCTGGCACTGGGTTGTTAAAAGCATCTGCCATACGAGCTGTCACTTCTACTTCAGTTCCTTCATGATTCCAACCTTCTGCATTACGAATAGTTGAAGATAATGAAAAACTGTCTTGATCTGGTATCCCTGTTGAGATAATCAGTTGCTTAGACTGACTTGAAATAGCTGGAACAGCCCCGTTATCAACTGTAGCTGTTACACGAACAGAAGTAGATACTGTACCTGTAGTTACAACAGTCTGCACAATGCCTTCATTATTTGTAGTTGCAGTTATTGGGTCAATCGATATTCCACCCACAACAGTATTTAAAGAGAAATCTACTGCCTGGTTGGCAACGACATTACTGTTTTTGTCTAATACTTGGAATTTAACAACTGAAGACTCAATACCGCCAGTTCCAAGAATACCGATATTTTCAGGTTCTGCCGAAACGAATACGATACTACCAATATCCGATTGAAGAACATTAATCGTCGCAACAGCAGATAAGCTTATACCGCCTGCATTTGCGGTTACATTAATTTGATCTTCACCTACACAGCCTTGCGCAAGATATGTTGACGTCGCCATACCGTTAGAGGAAGAAACTGGTGTACTTAATTGTGCTTGAGCAGGATTACTTGTAGCGCAAGTCGATGAAAAGTTAACATCAATAGGTTGATTAAAAGGATTTCCATCTTCATCTTGAATAAGAACACTAACTGTTGCTGTTCCACCTGCAGATAAATCAGTAGTACTAACTTCTGCAACACCTTCTTCAAATGGCGAGCCACTACCCATTTCTACATTTGTCGCACCGACAACAACGATGACTTCACCTTTTTCACCTGATGCTAAAGATGCAGTTACAGTACCTGCTCCCAATGAGCTTCCTGCATAAATGTCTACAGATGCTTTACCTTCTTCATTAGTGACAGCAGATGTAATTGGTAAATCGCCTATTTCAGAAGAAAAAGAAACAATTGTCGGCTTATTAATACCTGTTACAGTTGCCACTAATACACCAGGAACTAGAGTACTAATAGTATCGACTTCATCACCATTAGAATTAAATAACTGTAAGGTAACTAAAGCACCACCTCCTGCTTCACCACCGTCACCTACCATGGTAAATGCAGCATTATCAGTCTCACCTGATTCAATTGTCGCAGATACTGAGCCCGAACCAGCAATCTCAGCTGAAAACAACTTAATTGTAGCAATACCATCAGCATTAGTAACAGCTGTAGCTGTTGTTACATCAAAGCTACCTAAATTTGCGTCGTTCAATGCAAATGTAACTAATTCACCCTCGAGTGCACCAGTTAGTGAATTTGAAACTAACGCAGTTAAAGTCGACCCTTCAATAGCTGAAATAACATTAGTAGACAAAGACAATTCAACAGTCGTGACATTTGCTCCTCCACCACCATTACCATCCCCTTTCATCGTTATCGCTAACGCATTAGAGTCCCCATCTGCTGTAGAAGCAACGACACTACCCGATCCTGCAATATTTGCTGAAAAAATGGAGATAGTAGCAACACCATCAGAGTTAGTTACAGCTGTCGCTGTTTCGTTACTAAATGTCCCTAAGTCTGTATTGTTTAATACAAAGCTGACCAATGTCCCAGAGACTGCGCCTTGAGTTGAACTTGTCACGGTTGCAGTTAAAACTGCACCAGTTGTTGCATCAACTTCAGCTCCATCTGCCACAGATGATGTTAATTCTACACTGATGACTTCAACAGGATCTGTTCCCCCGCCTCCATCATCTGAAATACTTCCCCCACCACTACAAGCAAAAAGAAAAATCGAACTTAAAAGCGCTAAAAATAGTCTTTGTGCTGACCTCATTGTCAGTCTCCCTGTTACATTAAAATCGTACTTATGATTTATAATAGTTACTTACCGGTCGATATTACATAAAAATATCGTAACTTTCTTGTTACTCTAATGTTTTCTTCGGCATTTTTCCTTAAAAACTTTAACTTTTATGCCGTTTCATATGATTTATTTTCCTGCTACGCTTTAAAAGATAAAAAATAATAATCATCAAAAAATTGATGATAAAGATTGAAGGAAGTGGTTTTGAATAAAAATAGTAAGCTTGGTTTAACAAGCAAAATACTTATCGGTATGGGTGCGGGTATTCTTCTCGGATTAATTTTGAGAAATTTATTTCCTGAAAGCTTATTCGTTAAGGATTATATTACCGAAGGCATTTTACATGTCGTTGGTACGATATTTATCTCCAGTTTAAAAATGTTAGTCGTCCCATTAGTGTTTGTATCACTAGTATGCGGAACCAGTTCATTGAGCGACCCCTCCAAACTGGGTCGTTTAGGTGGTAAAACTATCGCTTTTTATATGTTCACTACCGCTATTGCGCTGACAGTCGCTATAACGTTAGCCATTATTATCCACCCAGGTAATGCGTCCCTTGCATCCTCAGCAATGGAATTTAGCGCAAAAGATGCACCTAGCCTGTCTGAAGTTGTCATCAACATTGTGCCAACTAACCCAATTGAAGCCATGAGCCAAGGTAACATGCTGCAAATCATTATTTTTGCCGTTATCTTTGGTTTCGCAATTTCACATATTGGCGAACGTGGCGCTCGAGTATCAGCGTTATTTAATGACTTAAACGAAGTGATTATGCGCGTGGTAACTTTAATCATGCAGCTTGCGCCTTATGGTGTCTTTGCCCTCATGGCGAAATTAAGTCTGACCTTAGGATTAGAAACCTTAGGCAGTGTTGTTCAATATTTCTTCTTAGTAATATTTGTACTGCTGGTTCAAGCATTAGTCGTTTACCCGACCTTATTAAAAACATTTACTGGTCTTAATCCGTTTATGTTTTTACGCAAGATGCGTGACGTGCAATTATTTGCATTCAGTACTGCAAGTTCCAATGCAACGCTACCTGTTACCATCGAAACCTGTGAACACCGTTTAGGCGCTGATAATAAAGTCGCTTCATTTACCTTGCCTTTGGGTGCAACCATCAACATGGATGGCACCGCGATTATGCAAGGTGTTGCGACGGTGTTTATTGCACAGGTATTTGGTATCGAATTAAGCTTAATGGATTATGTCACTGTGGTTGTAACGGCAACCTTAGCGTCTATTGGTACTGCTGGTGTTCCTGGTGTTGGTTTAATTATGCTTGCGATGGTACTGAACCAAGTTGGCTTACCAGTTGAAGGCATCGCGTTAATTATTGGTGTTGACCGTTTACTCGACATGATAAGAACTGCGGTAAACGTAACAGGTGATTCCGTAGCGACTGTAGTCATAGCGAAATCTGAAGGCGAATTCAGCGAAGAAACTTTCAATGATTCTCAAGCAGGTAAAGTTGGCTCTAGTTTTGAAGATCAAGTTAAAAACGCTTAATGAGTAATTTACTTTTGCTTTGACTTCATACAAAGTAAGCTTAATTTTGCATACGAAAGGGTGCCTTAAAGGCGCCCTTTTTATTATTTAAAATAGAAACAAAACAATCAATACCAAATAACTCATATTTGACTCATATTTGACTCATATTTGACTCATATTTGACTCATATTTGACTCGTATATGACTCGTATATGACTCGTATAAGGCTCATATAATAGACACCTTGCCTTTTTTATCGTTAATCTATGACCATATAAACTGTTTTCAGATAAAAATGCGTTCATATAAAACTTGGTTTAACAAATACTCAAATGGAATTTAAATGGATTTTGCTCTTCTATCGACTCTCGCTGTTATACACAGCCTAGCTCTTATTAGCCCTGGACCAGACTTTGCTATCATAGTCAAAACAGCGACACAGCAACCACGACGTATTGCATTAATGTGTGCCTTTGGTATTAGCCTCGCCATACTAATACATAGTCTACTTTCACTATTAGGTATCAGCTTAATGATCCGTCAATCTGAGTTTGCCTATTTTGCAGTGCAAATTATTGGAGCCTGTTACCTTGCATGGATGGGATTTGGTGCTTTATCTTCTGCATTATCATCATTCAAAAAAAACACTAAAAACGAAGAACAAAATTTCAGTGAACCATCATCTTTTGAGCATAAAACCCAAGACAAAGCCGCCAATCAACCTAATAATAACGATTTAGAACATTTAACATTTTCATCAGCTAAAGGATTCAAAATTGGGCTTTATACAAATTTGCTTAACCCTAAGGCTTTGATCTTTTTCATCACAATCTTTACTGTTCTAGTCACACCACAGGTTACACTAGCTACAAAAGTAGCTTCGGCAAGTCTATTATTCACGCTTTCCCTTTGTTGGTTTAGTTTTCTTGCTATCATTCTTACAAAACCGCAGATACAACATAAAATGGCTAAAGGCAGCCTGCTCATTGATGCTATAACAGGCATTATATTTATGGGTGTCTCAATCACTATTTTAACGAATTTAATCAATCAACTTATTGTCTGATAAACAATTACAGATTACAGTCAGTTAAGGTTAAGTATCGTCGGGCTAAGATGCCACTATGCCTATCGCGTTGTACTTTTCTTAAGCGATCATTTAATGCAAAGAAATATTACGATTTCACCAAAGAGTATTTGTTATGAGAATTTTGGTAATAGAAGATGACCCAATTTTATCCCACCACTTAAATGTGCAATTATCTGAATTAGGTAATCAAGTACAAGTGGCACTGACTGCGAAAGAAGGGTTTTATCAAGCAACCAATTACCCTATTGATATCGCTATTGTTGATTTAGGCCTGCCTGATAAAGACGGTATGACACTCATATCTGATATCCGTAATGCCGATGTTAAAGCGCCTATTCTTATTCTAACGGCCCGAGTTAACTGGCAAGATAAGGTTGAAGGATTAAATGCAGGTGCAGATGATTACCTAGTCAAACCATTCCAAAAAGAAGAGTTAGTTGCTCGACTTGACGCCTTGGTAAGACGAAGCGCAGGGTTTGTAAAACCGACCATAAGTAGTGGGCCACTACAATTAGATTTAGCGGCAAAACAAGTCACGCTAAATGCTGAGGTTATGGAAGTTACTGCATTTGAATATTTAATTCTTGAATACCTCATGCGTCACTGCCATGAAGTTGTAGCCAAGCAACGTTTACTTGATGTCGTTTACGGTGACAAAGAAGGCGACCCGAATACCATTGAAGTCATGGTCAGCCGTATTCGAAAAAAACTTAATAAAGGCGGTATGGATAACCCAATCGCTACCATCCGCGGTCAAGGATATAAATTTAACCTACCATGCAGCTAAGGTTTAAGCCCAAAAAACGCCTTCTCACGAGGATGTTTATTACCTCGTTAACTATCATCGCACTGGTAGGCTTTGGCCTTGCATGGTCAGTAACCATTCTTCATGCGCAAAACAGTTACAATAAAGAAACGGCTCAGCTTATCGCTGAAATGCCGCAAATTGCAGCTGAGCTGCGTGAACACGACCTTATTCCAGCCAATAATAATTGGTTAATGGAAAACAATAAGCAAAAACGCTATATGATGGCCAGCTGTAGTCAAGACTTTGCAGACGTATGGACGTCATCGCTCGCTACCGATGCTGGGTTAACCAATATATGTGAACGATTTGAATCTATTGTCGACTCCAATCCCCCTTACTTTCTAAACATGTCAGATAATCGTTCCTACTTTGCCTATTTACTGCCCGTTGAACTCAATCAAACCCAATACAATATGGTGGTATTAAAAGAAGCTGACACCGTAGAGAACGACTTTAAACGTTTTAAAAAGTTGACTTATTTGCGTCTTGGCGTCGTCATGTTACTTGCATTTATATTACTGATTAGTGCAGCCTATTGGGGAATGCGCCCACTGACGAGGCTCAAAAGTGAATTACAAGCTATTGGTGACGGCAACAAAAAATCACTGTCAGATGGTTACCCACAAGAATTAGAAGGGGTAACTCAAGCATTAAACCAACTATTATCGCAATCGAGTGCGCAACAAGAGCGTTACCAGAATGCCATGAATGACTTAGCCCATAGTTTAAAAACGCGCCTTGCCGCTGTTCATGCAATAACTGATGACGCGACGTTGTCAAAATCAGATGCCAGTGAAAAAATCATGCAGCAAGTGGGGCAGATGGATCAGTTGGTAAAATATCAATTGAAACGTGCTTTAGTCGGTCGTCAAGGGCTCGTTCAAGAACAAACACCGGTTCAACCAATGGTTGAACAGTTGTCGCAAATGTTGTTCAAGATTTATAAAGAAAAAAACGTCAAATTTAGCAGTCACATCGATTCTGAAATTAACTTTCCTATTAATAAAGGGGATTTAATGGAACTGTGTGGCAACCTAATGGAAAATGCATTCAGGCTTTGTATTAGTGAAGTTATTGTTACTGCGACAATTGATAGTGAGGGGCATTCAATCCTTTGTGTTGAAGATGATGGACCTGGCGTTGATGAATCATTAAAAGCACGCATCATTCAACGAGGAGTGCGCGCCGATACCCAATCACCAGGTCAAGGCATCGGTTTAGCTGTGTGTAACGAAATTGTCAGTAGTTACCATGGTCTATTATCAATCACCGAAAGTGAGCTTGAAGGGGCTAAATTTACTATCAAAATCCCCCCTCAATAACAATAAACACTATTTAGTGTTTAATGGTGCATAGAGCTGCTCTGCCCGATTAAACATAATCCAAGAGGTGGCGATATATTTATCACCACTGATTGGCTTATTACCTTTATGGGTGTGCGTGAAACCCGCTGGGGCAATAACCATGGTCCCTTTTTTAGGTTTAATGCTTTTCTGTTGGTAAAAAAACTCCGTCTCTCCACCCTCTTCCACATCGTTTAAATAAAACATATAAAGTAGTACTCGATGTAAAGCTTCATGTGAACCAGATTGCGGAAAATGCTCAGAATGCCAATGAGGGTAGCCCCCTAGCCCCATAGGATATTTTTGCAAATTTACATTGCCACTTCGATACAAATACTTGGTTAGCGCTTCTGCTCGAGGCGCACCTAAAGCATCGAAATTGTTGGGTTGTAAAGTCACTGCTTGACCATGCTCATCAGCGACAGCTACTGACACCGCTCCCATTAACGCCATCGAATATTGAGTAAAGTATGAAGCCGCATGCTTAAGCGTTAATTGTAAAATTTCATTTCTTAGCGGCGCTAAATCAGCATGAATGTCTAAGGTTAAATCAAAACTATGTTTTTTAGCCTTATCAACACCTTGACCAGTTTTACCTTCAATGACTCCTGGGTGCTGTTCAAAAGCGGCAATCAATCGATCGCATAAATCTTCATCTAACGCATTTGGTATGACTTCAATAAAATCCATATTAAATAAGCACTTTTTATATCTGTTTGGTAATATGCTGCCATGGAAACTGTCGATTAGCAAAAGGGATGAGTACAGATGGTTAGCTACATAATAACAAAAATAAATTTAGGTACCTGTTTTAACCTATGAAAAACACAGTAAAAGTTTCAATCGATGAAATCCAAGTCGGCAATTTTATTTGCTTGCCTGTATCTTGGAAGGATCACCCATTTCTATTTAGTCGTTTCAAGGTTAAAAGTCAGTCTCAAATCGATTTAATTAAAAGTTTAGGTATCGAAACCGTTTTATTCGTGCCCACTAAAAGCGACACTGAGTTACGTGATAAACCCGCTAAAGATGCAAAAGAAGTACTTACAGATACTGCTTCTCTCGATAAGCTCAAGCTTGAAATGGATCAGTACAAACATGATCAAATTGAAACCCAAAAGAAGCTTAGAAGAGGACTTAAAAAGACTGAGCAACAGTTTGACCGTTCATTATCAATTATGCGCTCTAGTATCTCAAAACTCGGTAGTCGACCATTAAACGCTGTCAACGATGCTAAAGACATGGTGAGCTCGATGACCACTATGCTGCTTAATTCTGATGATTTAGTGTTACATCTTATGGGTGATGTCAAACCTGGCGATTTAATATATCACCATTCACTGAATGTCTCAGTGCTTTGCATGATGTTAGCAAAAAGCTTGAATTGGTCACGAGAAGAGATTGAGCAAATTGGCTTAGGTGCCCTATTTCATGATATTGGCAAACTTAAAATTCCTAGCAATGTACTGAATAAACAAGCTCCTTTAAATAAACCGGAACAAAACCTTATAAAGCAGCACCCTTTAATGAGTCTCAACTTCCTTAAAATTGCCGATACTTTTCCTGAAGAAGCTAAACCCATGATAGCCAATCATCATGAGTTTCTAGACGGTTCTGGCTACCCCAAAGGACTTAAAGGAGATGAGTTAGATAAATACTCCCAACTTATCACGGTAGTCAATGAGTATGATGATTTGTGTAACGGCACTAAGACTACAAAAGCGAAAACGCCTTATGCTTCTTTAGGTTATATTTATAAAAACTATAAAGATAAGCTCAATCAAGAATATGTCGGCACCTTAATCAAAACCATTGGTATTTACCCACCTGGTAGTGTTGTAGAGCTTTCAAGCGGTCAATTTGGCATGGTGATGTCTGTAAATATAAATAAGATTTTATACCCTCAAATCATGCTATACGACGCACTCGTTCCAAAAGAACAAGCACCAATCATTGACTTAGAACGCGAAGAAATCAGTATTGCACGATGTTTGCCGATATCAGCATTACCCGAAAATATTCTAAAATATTTAAGCCCAAGAGAGCGCATAAGCTATGGTATTGGCCAAGGGTAATCCTTATTAAAACAAGCATAAAAATCTATTTAACAGATACAAAAAAGCCATTAATAACTTAACGTTACTAATGGCTTTTAATATTAACAAAGGACTTAAATAGGTTTTATAACCAGCCTTTTCGCTTGAAGAATAAATATGTACCACCGGCACTAGCTAACATCAATCCTATCGCCATTGGGTAACCAAAACGCCAATCTAACTCTGGCATATTAACAAAGTTCATTCCGTAACTACTTGCAATTACCGTTGGTGGTAAAAACACCACGGCGGCAACCGAGAATATTTTAATAATCTTGGTTTGCTGAATGCCACTGAAGCCCATGGCTGCGTCGAGCAAAAAATTCAACTTATCAAAGATGAATTGGCTATGAGGCATTAACGACTCAATATCCGACAACATCTCACGAATATCCTTGATATTTTCTTCAGATAAATGATCGCGGTAGTAACGTTGGATATATCGTAATGAACGCTGAGTATCCAGCAAACTTAGACGGATTTTACCGTTTGAGTCTTCTTGCAGCGTGATCATTTTGAATACTTCATCTAACTCTTCATCATCAAACACTTTTTCGCTTACATCATCAAGAACAGAGTAAACGTCTTCAATTAAATCAGACAAGTAATCCACTTTTAGATGAAACAGCTCTAGCATTAAGCCTTGAGGCGTGGTGGCATCCAAACGGCCAAGACGTAAATAGTTGCGTAATAAACGGATCAAACCGACATCATCTTCACGAATAGTCAGTAAGAAATCCTTTCTCAAGTTAAACGATACGTTAATCGCTCGCACATCCGAGCCAACACGTTGCGGGAATAACGAATTAATATGCAATCCATCTTTACTTTGGAAAAAACGAGCCGAGGCTTCAATTTCGTTGATGTCTTCTTCGTCGGGAACTTCCTCGACCGAAAACCGACTCAACCATTCCCTTTCATCATCATTGGGTTTGAACATGTCTAACCATAATGTTTGTTCGGGTATACTGTCTTGAACATTCAGTTCGTGAACAGTTAACTTGCGATTTTTATAAACATAGGCAGTAATCATGTATCCCCCACATAGTTATATTTTCATAACTATCAATATTAGGTTTAAATTTGTCGGCTAGTGTACTTAAATAAATTCAAATTTAAATCTTTAAATGTATTTATGCCTAAATTAGCTCTTATATGTACCGAAATCGTTAAATGCATATAATAAATGCAAAAAAAAACGCCCATATGGGCGCTTTAATTGAATATTGTTTCTTTATTCACCTTTAAGGCGGCGATCTAACTGATCTTTCAAGTTAGCAGGAACACCCTTAATAAGAATGGTGTCAGAAATAGGATCGTAGATAACTCTCTCACCTAAATGGCCGCCATCAAAGCTCAATGTAACGCCACCACCAGTACCCGAAAACTTCTTTAAGGTGCGTAAACTGGCTTTATCGGCAGGAAACTCCTCATCTAACTCGTAAGCGCCGCCACAAGCAAAATCGTAAAACGAATCCATACCAGAATCGGCCAATTCATCAGCCAAATCTTTTACTTCGATATCAGCGCCTTCATCGGCACGCTCACTGCAGTAATCAAACACTTTATCACGACATTGTTGACGCTCATCTTTAGTCAATTCACTACTGGCGACAAAGTCTTCAACTGCGTGCATTAATGTTTTATTCTGCGCCTTAGTATTCACGCCTTCAACACAGCCCATGAAATCCAAGAAAAAGTCTGCCACTTTACGGCCCGCACGACCACGTACAAACGAAATATATTTACGTGAATCTTTATCTGCTTGCCATTCTGTTAAATCAATTCGAGCTGCCAACTGAACATTCGTTAAATCAAGATGGTTGTTTTGCGATAGTTCCATATCATCTAACACCGTCATTGACGATTTTGCGTTTAACAATGCCACGAATAAATAATCACTTGTCATGCTGGTATAGCAAGACATCAACAAAAAGCCGCCTTGACTAAAGTCATATTTCGCAAGTTCTTCCTGAAGTAACTTACTTGCAGCACTACTAAACTCAACAAATCCTAGTTCGCCGCTTCGATATTCATTTAATGCGTCAGAAAAAGCAGGGTTGGCTTCACCATCTTCACCGTGTGTGCCAAAAAAGCCAAAGCCTTTACCAGCTTTACCCGTATAGGTTTGATGCAACTCTTCTAGCATCGCTTCTACAGCACTGCTATTTAGTAGAGGTTGTGGTCTTAAACGACAACTGAGTTGACCCTGACTGTCTTGGGAAATTTCGTGGATAATTGCTTGTTCGATATTGATGCTCATAAGCCCTAACTGAATCTGTAATATATGGAAGCGAAATAGCGCTGAATATCATAACAGACACGTTAAAAAAGTCTCAAAAAATATTACGAAAAATGCCAATAGCTTCAAGTGCCAATTTTAGTTAACTCAACCGCTATATTTATTTCAATTTGTACTTAACAAGGCCATTAAATTGCTAAATTTCGACGCTATTTTCACCACAATAAACTACAGCAAGATAATATGAAATCCGATATAATAGGCGGCTAATTCATTACTTTTTGAACTTTTCTGATTATGGCTATCCAATCTAAATATACCAACACCCAAGTTGAAGCGTTAATTACTGAGTTATTAGCAGTACTCAACAAGCATCAAGCACCGACTGATTTAAGTCTGATGGTATTAGGTAATTGTGTTTCACATTTACTAGAGAACAAAGTACCTAGCGAATCTCGTCAACAGGTTGCTGAACAATTTGCAAAAGCATTGGCACAATCAGTAAAGGCTGACTAAGCCATATTAAAAGGTATTTTAATTTATCAAGGATATGTTAGCTTTGAAGCATATCTTTGATAAAGATAGGATTAGGAAAACAACTCCGCATGGTTGAGCGCAAAAAACAAATGACTCGCGATAAAGTATCGCGCCTCGTTAATTGGGGTCACTGGTTTGCCTTCTTTAATGGCTTTTTAGCTATGATAGTCGGTGCCCGTTACCTCAGTAGTGTGGGTTACCCTGAAACCTTTATTGGTTGGGGCTATCTTGCCGTTAGCACCATTGGTCACTTCAGTTTTTTAGCTTTCATTGTTTATGTAGTCTTTCTTTTTCCTGTCACGTTACTATTACCTTATTCTAAAATTTTACGAGGCTACGCCGCCCTCGTCGCGAGCCTAGGCTTATGTATCTTATTGTATGACACAATTGTCTATGACGATTATGGTATTCATCTAAGCCCCTTCGCATTTGATTTAGCTTGGACAGATCTGAATGCATTATTAAAAAGTACCTCCTATATAGTGACTCCCATCTCGATTATATTAATCGAGCTAACAGCAGCTAACTTCATATGGAAACGCATCGAAAAGCTGGAGAAGAAACAGCTTGGTAATAAAGCGATTGCTTTTGTCGGTATTTGCTTTATCAGTAGCCATTTAGTTCATATTTGGGCTGATGCATCTGACGTAACACAAATTACCCGTTTTGATGATACTTACCCTTTATCATACCCAGCTACTGCACGGTCATTCATGGAAAGCCATGGTATTGAAGGTACCAATATAGAAGATAATCGCTACCAAACTAAGTCACGTAAACTGAGTTACCCTGTTAAGCCATTACAATGTAAAACGCCATTAATCCAAGAGCAGCAATCTAATGTATTGATAGTCTCTGTCGATGGTTTACGTGCAGATATGGTGAATGAACAAACCATGCCGTTTCTGACGCAATATCAGACTGATAACAAACAATTCATTGACCATTTTAGTGGTGGGAATCAGTTTAAGACGGGAATTTTTTCAATACTGTATGGCCTTCAGGGCAACTATGGTGACAGAAAAGAGTTTTATCATACTGCACCTGTTATGACACAAACCCTTGCCAAAGCAGGTTATCAGCAAGCTATTTTCTTACCGCAAGATAATGCTAATCCGTTTATCGGGCGCGCTATTTTTGATGAGCTAACACCGTTTATCAACCATAGCGATGAAGGCAGTGCTAAAACAGATAGTAAAAATGTGGCCCAGTTCGTCAATTGGCAAGCATCGCAGCAGTCACATTGGTTTTCAATTGTGAACCTCACGGCTCCAAAACATTATGACACGCCTATTGGCTTTTTAGGTATCGAAACCGTTAAGCCTCACATAATGTTGAAACCTGCAGAAAAAGTACTTTATAACCAATACCGACAGTCATTGTATTTTATCGACCAGCAACTCAATCAACTAATTGATAGCGTTGATAAAGATACGGTCGTGATGATTACAGGTACCCATGGCCAAGTGTTTAGTAGTAATCCATCTGAGGTTAACCAGAATTTATCCCCTGGCAACGTAAAAGTACCTTTTGTTATGCATTGGCCAAAAGCCGCTGCAGACACAGTCACATACCGCACCAGTCATTACGGCATAGTGCCGACTATTATGAGCCAAATCTTACATTGTAATAATCCATCTACAGATTACAGTTCTGGCTACAGCTTATTGCAGCCAAGTGAACAAAGCTGGGTCTATATTGGAGATAGTCGTACATTTGCCATCTATCAAGATGCTGAAATCACCGTTTTAGATCGTCACGGTAAATATCAAATATATGATATTAATTATGACAAACGACTCAAGCGCAAGTTGAGCGCACCAGAGTTAATTCAAGTCATGCGTGAAGGCCGACGGCTATATAATCAATAACTCGTGATAAAAATACGCTATAAATTGAGTGATTAAGAGCTAACTTAACAAAAGGTTAATTGACTATATATCAGTCAATTAACCTTTTTTATTTAAAAATAAGTTGCGCCTAAAATGACGAGTTGTTAGTTTATTTAGGCATCAGAAGTAAAGTCATCGGGATATGGCCTAGTCCGGTAAGGCGCTTGTCTGGGGGACAAGAGATCACAGGTTCAAATCCTGTTATCCCGACCAATTCTTACACTTAATACCATTCATAGTAAATCTTCATATTAATAAAATATTGACGACCCACACGCTGTTTTTCTCGTTAGCTGTCACTAAGAAGATTGCTGTTTTTTGACCTGTATCACCTACGCTGCGATATTATGTGACCACTTCGACAGAACAACCTAAATTGATTGCGATATATTGCGTCAGCAACAATCAAAATAATTAGGAGAGCAGAACCATGTGGTGGCGAATTATATTCATTTCATTAGCGTATGTATTACTTGCAGCGCATTTTCTTCGATTTGGACAAATGCCACTTGCAATCACTTGCGTCATGCTACCTTGGTTATTATTGCTTAAGAACAATATTATTACCCGAGTCATTCAATTAGGCTTAATCGTAGCGACTGTGATGGTTTGGGGCGTATCAACTTACCAATATATTGATATGCGGATAACAATGCATGAACCTTGGCATACACTCGCCATTATCATGGGTTCAGTTATCGCCTTTAGCCTTTTTGCAAGTTACTGTTTCAATGGGCTGGTTAACCCACCCAGAGCCAAAAACTGTTTATTTCGCTAAAGTCTGAACAAGTCACATTCAAGCTTAATCTGACTATGATTATTTAAATAACCAGCTTGGCACAAAAGGGTTAAACTAAACCGCGCCTATAGCGCCAATAGCAAATAGGGTTTGCTATATAAAACAACACCGGCAATGTCGGTGTTGTATCTTTAAAAATCAATTGGCCACATTAGTTAATAAATCAACGCTTAAACCGGTGACATAACTAACGTTTTAACAGCCATTTTTTAATCTGACTTCTTCTTAGCCACAATAAAGCCGCAAAGAGAACGAAATAAATACTCGGCTCGATGATTTCTGATTTTACAGACCAATAGAAGTGTATTGGCGCTAAAATCGCGACAACATAAATCCAATTGTGTAATTGCTGCCAACCTTTTCCCATTTTACGTTTTATTGCTTGAAACGAGGTCAAAGCTAAAAGCGCTACAATAATCAACGCCACCGCGCCGACTAAAATATACGGCCTTTTAACCACTTCTTGTAACAAATAACCCCATGCAAAAAGTAAATCAAGGCTAATAAAAGCAGCAATATGTAAGCTCGCATATACAAAAACATACAAGCCAATTAATCGCCGAGTTTGCAGTAACACCCCTTGCTTCAAAAATTTAGCTAATGGTGAAACTACTAAGGTAATGATTAACGAATTAATTGCACCCATCCCAGTAAAATGGATGATGTATTGCACTGGATCGCCACCAGCATTGTCAGTCATAACTAATAAAACTAAATACACTATTGGAGATAAAAAGCTCACATGCAGTAAGCCTTTTATCCAAAATAGACCTTTAGGTGTTAACCGCTTCAATAGAACTTCCTTAAATCTAAATCTTTATATAAGTCAGCCACCTGTTCTGCGTAGCCATTAAACATTTGCGTCGGAATCCGTTTTGCAGAGAATAAACCGCCTTCACCAATGCTGCGCTCTGTCGCTTGTGACCATCTAGGGTGATCAACCTGTGGATTCACGTTGGCATAAAAGCCATATTCATGGGGTGCTAGTTGGTTCCAACTGGTAGGAGGCTGCTTATCTGTTACTCGAATTTTCACTACAGACTTAATGCTTTTAAACCCGTATTTCCAAGGTAGAACTAAACGAACTGGAGCACCATTTTGTGGCGGTAAAGTTTTTCCATATAAACCAACAGCAAGGAATGGTAACTCGTTCATTGCTTCTGCAATGGTTAAACCTTCTACATATGGGTAGTGGATCCCACCTCCCATTAGGCGATTTTTCTGACCGGGCATTTGAACTGGGTCAAATAAAGTTTCAAATGCAACATGCGTTGCCTTATTTGACACTCCAGCCATGGTCAATAGTTCAGCTAACGAAAAACCAACCCAAGGCACCACCATTGACCAAGCTTCTACACAACGAAGACGGTAAATGCGCTCTTCTAAATCAAACTTGGTCGTCAGGTCATTTAAGTCAAGTGTTAATGGTTTATCCACTAAACCTTCAATTCGCAGCTCCCAAGGATTGACCTGAAAACCTTGTGCATTTTCAAATGGGTCCTGTTTACTCGTGCCAAATTCATAGAAGTTGTTATGGCGAGTAATTTTATCTTCTGGCGTCAGTATGTCACTGATTTGAAATTGGCTTGGCTTGCTGTAATCAAGCCCTTGAACAGCAAAAGCAGGTTTATCTTCGCTGCCGAATAAGTCAAATAACCCAGCTTGAACCTGCCCAGGTAGACTTGCTCCTAACGCGCCTAAACCAAGTGCTTTTACAATGTTGCGTCTATCAGCAAATACCCGCTCTGGTGTTACTTGGTTTTCTTTTAATGCCCAACTTGGCGTGTTGGCAATGCCTTTTGTGAACCCTTTTTTTGCGACCATAACGCCTCCTAAAGCAAACCTATTCTACAAAGTCATTCTACTGTTAAACTATTAGACATGTTTATACGGCAATTAATTTCAAATAGTTTACAGTTTTTAAGCTATTGAGTTTATTAATTAAGCGCTTAAGTATGAAATCACTCGATGTTGGCTTGCGCCATGTGCACTGCCATGAGAATCTTAAGCATTCATTTTTAAGCTGGCCGTATTCATGACGCTTCCTACCTCTTTATCCATTGCTGAAATCATCGCCCTCTGTGCTGTCGCCTTTTTAGGGTTATTAATTGGTGCGCTACTTAACCAACGTTTGACCCGCCAACGATGGGAGCAACATCGAGACAAACTCCAAGCTGAAATGGCGCAGTTTGAATCTGATATAGCGATAAAACAGCAATTACTTCAACAACAAATCGACGACAAAGAACTCGCGCTGCATAGTGCTAGAGAAAAAGCAGAACTTTTAATTGCTCAACTTTCAAAACTTGAAGCCCAAGCTGAAAGGTTACCACTTCTAGAGCAGCAGCTTAGCGACGGCCAACGTAAGTTTATGGAGACTCAACTGGCTCTGTCTAAATCAAATGCGATGCAACAAAGCATCCAATCACAAGCTAACACTGAAAAAGCAGCGCTCAATGACAAAATAGCTTTACTAGAAAGTGCAGAAGAACGATTAAAGTTACAATTTGAAAACCTTGCTAACCGCATATTTGAAGAAAGAAGTGAAAACTTCAAACAACAGAATGTGACACAAATTGATGGGGTTTTAGGGCCGCTAAAACAACAGTTAGAAGGATTTAGGCAGCAAATCCGAGAGTCATTTACTCAAGAGCAAACTGAGCGAAGTGCCTTAAAGCACCAACTCGATCACCTCAAAGATCTTAACCTTAAAATGAGCCAAGACGCGATAAATTTAACTAAGGCTTTAAAAGGCGATAACAAGCAGCAAGGCAATTGGGGGGAAGTCATATTAGAGCGTGTTCTGCAAGAAAGTGGCTTACGTGAAGGACACGAGTACGACACTCAGCAAGACTTAAAAGATGATGGCGGAAAGCGATTTAAACCGGATGTTATCGTTCACCTGCCTGAACAAAAAGATGTCGTTATTGATGCAAAAATGTCATTAGTAGCCTATGAACGTTTCTTTAATAGCGAGGATGAATTAGTACAGCAACAGGCAATTAAAGAGCTTGCGCTATCAGTTCGCCAACATATAAAAGGTTTAAGTCAAAAGGATTACCACAAGCTGCATGGCTTAAAAAGCCTCGACTATGTGTTGATGTTTATTCCAATTGAGCCTGCGTTTTTACTGGCGTTAGAGTCAGATCCGAGTTTAGTCAGCTTTGCACTCGATCATAATATTATGCTGGTCAGCCCAACTAATTTACTCGTCGCACTTCGAACGATTAACAATATTTGGCGTTATGAATATCAGAATCAAAATGCCCAGGCTATCGCTTCGCAAGCCGCGAAAATATATGACAAATTATGTGGCTATGTAGAAGACATGGATAAACTTGGCCGCGCATTAGACACTGCAGATAAAACTTATCAGCAAGCCATGAGTAAGTTGTCACAAGGTAAAGGTAACCTAATTAGACAAGCTCACGTAATGCAAAAATTAGGTGTTGAAACCAGTAAAAACCTTGACCCGCAATTAATTAATAAAGCGTTAGATGAGTCAAAAGAGTAGCGAGTAATTGAATAAATGAGCAGCACTTTATAACAGCAGCTCACAGCGACTCAAAAGTGAATATTATCATGCAGGTTTATAATGATGAGCTAGTATTTAAAGGCTCATCATCGTTACTAATATAACCTTTAAGCATGATATAAAAGCCATGTACAAACATGCTCTAATATCCGATGAGTAGATGAAGTCATTGAGTAAGAAAAGTTTAATTAAAATACGTTCGTAACAATTGGTTTCGCAACAATGTCGTACTGGGACGGAGGTTCTCATTATTATGCGTAACAGTGTGTTTTTTTTAGTTAGTGTATTTATTTGTCTGTTAATGGCAGGGCTTAGCTTGCCGGTTTCGGCTGCAAAAACAACTTATACCACTGAGCAACAACTTTATCTTGATGCCCGTAAAGCACTCGATAAAAAACAAATGAAAACCTACCAGGCGCTGCGGAAAAAACTTGGTGAATATCCATTAAATGTCTATCTTGACTACCATGAAACTGGAAGTGACATCCTGTCGCTAAACGGCGAAGATGCCCATATCGCTATTGAGAAATATAAGAAAACGCCCCTCTATAACACCCTACGCTACCGTTATCTAAAAAATGCAGGGAAACGAAAGCAATGGCAGAATTTTTTAACCATTTCTCCAAACACGCCTAACGATATTGCATTGCAATGCTATTACTATCGAGCGCAACTTTCTCAAGGCAATAAAAAATCCGCCTTGGATGGTGCTGAGCGCATGTGGCTTTATGGCCGTTCACGACCAAAAGAGTGTGACGTCCTCTTTAGTGAATGGACTAAAGCAGGAAAACGGACTCAGGCATTAATTTGGTCAAGAATGCTATTGAGCTTCAACGAAAATCAATATGGTTTAACGCAATACCTTGCCAGAAAAATAACCAAAAACAAGAAAGAAGCTGACTTACTGATTTCAGTTTATCGAGATCCCAATAGCTTACGCTATACAAAAAAGTTTTCATCAAACTCACCTATCGTTGGTGATATTGTCAATGTAGGCCTTAGAAAGCTTGCTCGAAAAGATCTCAAGCAAGCCGTAAAACTGTATAACAAATATGATAAAGCTAATCGCTTTACTGCCATCAAGGGTCAGCAACTTAACCGATACATCGTAAGAAGAGCACTAATCCGTAAAGAGGCTGATTTACTTGAACACATTGATGCCAGTTTGCCCATATTAGATTCAGATGATCTATTCCAAATACGTTTACGATGGGCCATCAGTGAACAAGATAATGACAGCATAAAACGTTACCTTGCCTTACTCAGTGATGATGTGATTGATGACAGCCGTTGGCAATATTGGTCTGCCAGAATGGCATCTATTGATACAAACAACACCCCCAAAAAAAACACCACAATAGAACAACTCAGCAAAGCTCGTAATTTTTATGGTTTCCATGCGGCGCAATCAATCAACTCACCGCTTGCGATGAACGATGATAAGTTACAGTCCAATCCTAAGCTTGCCGCTAAAATCAATGATGACCCAGCAATGGCCAGAATAGTTGAACTCATTGCAATTGATAAAACCCGAGATGCTCGAAGTGAATGGGTAAGCATGTTACGACGACATGACAATGCCATGCGAGCTGAATATGGTTTATATGCCTTACAGCAAGGTTGGTTTGATTACAGTGTCGAGGCCAGTATTCAAGCGAAACAATGGAACAGCTTGCAACTTAGGTTCCCTAATGCAGCACAAGACTCATTTGAAAAAGCCAGTAAACTGTACCAAGTCGATATTGATGAGATACGTGCCATAGCCAGGCGTGAAAGTGCATTTTACCCTTATGCGACATCCGGTGTAGGAGCAAGAGGATTAATGCAACTCATGCCTGCAACTGCAAAAGAAACCGCTCGTAAAAACAAACTCAGTTTTAAGAACAAAATTCAGCTTTATCAAGTTGATTATAATGTGCAGTTAGGGAGTGCCTATTACAGCCAATTACTAAAACAGTTTGACCAAAATCGAGTACTAGCCACTGCCGCATACAATGCAGGACCGCATCGAGTGACTCGGTGGCTTAAAGAATCCAATGGGACGCTGGATGTTATGAGCTTTATTGAAACGATTCCATTTAAAGAAACTCGAGAGTATGTTCAGGCTGTTTTAAGTTACCGAATGATTTATCAGCATAATAAAAACATTAACGCCAGTATGTTTAGTGAACAAGAAATGGCATTTGCATACTAAATTACACTTTTTCAGTCTTAAAACTTGTTAAATCCTTTCCTTATATTTAACGACAAGGTAACGTAATCAATTCGATGTATTTGTTACTGGCAGTATAATGTTACTGCCAATTAACTAATGGAGTAATGCGTGCCTGCGTCAAAACTACAACAATTATTATCGCAATTAGAAACGGTATTATTAGGAAAACCTCAGCAAATAAAATTGGCCGTCGCCTGTATACTTGCAAAAGGTCACTTACTCATTGAAGATTTACCAGGCATGGGCAAAACCAGTTTGTCTCAAGCACTTGCGACCTCACTTGGTATGAGCTATCAACGAATTCAATTTACCAGTGATATGTTACCTGCTGATATCCTTGGTGTTTCTATCTATCAGCAACAAACACAAGAATTTCAGTTTCATCCTGGGCCGATCTTTAATCAGATGCTATTAGCTGATGAAATCAACCGAGCAAGCCCTAAAACACAAAGTGCCTTACTTGAAGCAATGGCTGAAAGGCAAATTACTTTAGATGGTGCAACCCATGCCCTTCCCCAACCCTTTTTTGTTATCGCAACGCAAAATCCCATTGAGCAATCAGGAACATTCCCATTACCAGAGTCGCAATTAGATCGCTTTATGATGCGCATTTCAATTGGCTACCCAAATGAACAAGCTGAACTTGAAATGTTAAAAAGTGATACGGCCAAAAACACCGCTACCACTATGCCGCAATGTTTTACGCCGGATGAACTCATTACTCTTCAATCACTCGTGCAAAAAGTCAGTGCATCGGATGCTGTACTTAAATATTTAATTCATTTAGCACAATATTCTCGAGAACAAGCAGACGGAAATGGCCTATCCCCCCGTGCCAGCATCGCTTTACTTGATGCAGCCAAAGCGTGGGCATTTATGCATCAAAGAAACTACGTGGTACCGGAAGATATTCAAGCAGTATTTCATTGTGTAGCCGAGCATCGAATTCGTAATAATAACCCTATACAAGGCCAAGCTATCTCAGATCAAATATTGGCTAACGTTAATCCAATTAGTTAGTGATAATGAACAAGAACATCGGTAATACTGCTCATTATCAAACTCCGCCCAAGTGGTATTCTCGCTTTATTCCTAAAATGATAAAGCAGCGTTGGGCGCGTTGGTTAACACGTCGAATCCCACCCAACCAACAAGTGACGTTAAGCCATAAAAGCATTTTTATCCTACCGAGTGCCTTTGGTATCGCATGGTTTATGTTAATCGTCGTACTTTATTTATTCGGCACCAATTATCAAAACAACCTAGTCATTGGCTTAAGCTTATTACTCGCAAGTGTGCTGCATACGTGTATCATTTACAGTTATAAAAACCTGGCAGGGTTGACATTAACAGCGCCTATGCCGCCAGAGAGTATCGCGAACACCAGTTTGGCATTTCCGGTTGTACTTTCGAGTAAACAAAAAAAGGATTTAAGCCACACAAACCACCAGCAAATTTGTTTAAACTTTGCTCAGCAGCGCCATATTCGTATTGGTGATGTCGGTGAATCCTTCAACGCAACGGTCGGATATTCGCCTCAAAATAGAGGACCATTCAATCCAGGTCGTATTCAAGTTTCTTCTAACTTCCCATTGGGTTTATTTCGCGCTTGGTCCTATGTTGATTTAAACATCGAGCAGCTCATTTTCTCTGAGCCATTGCAAACAACCGTTTCGCTTACCAGTTTAGATGAAGACAATAATACCGAGTTTGAACACGGTAAATTACAACCAGGGGTTGATGATTACAAAGGGTTGAAAACTTATGTTGAAGGTGAATCCTTAAAGCAAGTGGCATGGAAACAATGGGCGCAAGGGCGTGGTATGCTCAGTAAAGAGTTCGCTCAGCCAGAAGGTAAACCCGTATGGTTAAGCCTAGCTGACACACAAGGTGATGACCTTGAACATAAGCTCAGTAAATTAGCGTGGCAGGTCAACGCGTTATCACAAGCCCATCAAGTATTTGGTTTAGCGTTAGATAATCAAATCATCGAACAAGACAGCGGCGAGTCACACCGAAAACAATGCCAGCAATTGATAGCAAGTTATGGTTATCGAGATATTACCCGCTCAACACAAGGTGAACTCGATGAAAATTAGCGATGATTTTAATGAGAATATTAGCCGTAACACCTTATTTTGGCTGTTACTGACTAATGCCTTGGTATTATCACCACTATACCAAGACGCCACACTGTGGAGCATTGGTATTTGCTGTATATGCTTTGTTTGGCGCATCGGCATTTATTTTGGCAAAGTCGCGGCCCCGCCTAAATTGCTGGTCACCAGTCTAGCTATTGGCGCAGCGATAACATTAGGTTTAGTGTCAAAAGAAATCGGTATGCTCAATGCACTCGTTAATTTATTGATACTTGGTTACGCCTTAAAATACATCGAAATGCGCCAAATACGTGATGTAAAAGTGGTTGTACTAGTCGGGTATTTTCTCATTGCCTTTGCCTTATTAGAGCGTCAAAGCATGCTTGATACGGTGCACTTACTCTTTGTTTCGCTAATCAATACCTGTGTACTTATCAGTGTTTATCAACATGCAACTCGTAAAATAAACTTCAGCTTTGGCGCTAAAGTGTTACTCCAAAGCCTTCCTTTGGCTATCTTGCTTTTTATTGTATTTCCTCGCCTTGGCCCTCTTTGGTTAGCGCCCAGCATGAAAAATGCGACAACTGGCTTATCTGATGAAGTGTCATTGGGCGATATCAGTAAACTGACGCGCTCACCTGATTTGGCATTTAGAGTGGGTTTTGACAACGAAGCATCCAATGCCAGCAAGATCCAACTTATCCCTAATGAGGCGTTATATTGGCGTGCCCTTGTAATGGAGAATTACGATGGTAAAACGTGGAAACAAGCTAACTTGCGTAAAAATGCGCAGCAGCGAGCTTATCGCGACCGCAACCAAAGAGCGATGCCAGCTCAAGTCGATCAATCCAATTCGCTTAATTATCAAGTGATCACTGAGCCGACTTATCAGAAATGGTTATTTGGCTTAGATCAAGCATTTTCAGAAACGGATCACGTTGTTGAAATGGATGACTTTCGCTTATATTCCGTTAGAAATATTGACCAACGTTTCAGTTACCGCGTGACATCTTATCCTTTGAGTATGCTTGAGCCTGTGCTAACACCACTGACCAAACGGATAAATCTATCACTGCCGAAAGAAACTAACCCTCAGACTCAAGCTTTAGCTCAGCAGTTCGTAAAAGATTACCCTGAACCACTGCCTCGAATTAACGCTATGATGCAGTATTTTAATCAACAGTCTTATTTTTATACCTTGAGTCCACCGCCTCTGGGCAACAATCAAGTGGATGATTTTTTATTTAAAAACAAAGCAGGATTTTGTTCTCACTACGCATCAGCGTTAGTGTTTATGGCTCGCTCCAGCGGAATACCTGCACGTATGGTGGCAGGTTACCAAGGTGGTGAATACAACCCCAAAGCCGGTTATTACAGTATTTATCAATATATGGCACATGCTTGGACTGAAGTATGGATTGAAGGCCGAGGTTGGATAAGGTTAGACCCGACTGCGATGATTGCACCTGAGCGGATCTTGGATGGGTTCGATGCCATGTTTACAGGTCAAGACAGTTACCTTCAAGATAGTCTTTTTACCAGCTTGCGAGTAAAAGAAATACCTTGGTTAAATGACATTCGTCTACAGTTAGCCAGCTTAGACTTTTACTGGAGTGTTTGGGTTTTAGGTTTCGATGAGGAACGTCAACAGCAAGTGCTAAGTGAACTACTAGGTGAGGTCAATACCAGTAAAATCATTATCTTAATGATTGTGAGCTTTAGTATCATCGCACTGGTTATTGCGTATTATGCAGGCGTGTTTACATTAAAGCCTAAACAAGATCCATTAATTAAACGCTATAGCCATATTTGCTCAAAATTTGCTGACAAGGGCTACCCAAGAGAAACAATGCCTCCACAAGCATTTGCAAACTTTATTCATCAAGCTATTCATCAAGAGCAGCCACAACTAGCTGCTGATTTTAATAAAATGACCGAACACTTTATCGCACTGCAATATCAAGTATTAAATGATAAGCAAGCCCAGCAACATCAGAAATTGTTTAAACGCTACTTTCGTAAAGTAAAAATTGGATTATAAGTGAGTTGGCAGATTAGAGCATCAAACAACATCTACCAAGATAAACTTATATTTAATAATTTAGCTTTACATTTTTGACCTGAATTTAGAAATTTAAAATTCAGGCCAAATTAAGATGCAATAGGTCACTTATGACATTTTTAGAATAAAAGTATTTTTACACCATCCAAGAAATCATTTGCATAGGTTGTAGATCTTTACTCACATCACCGAAGCTATTATCAGCTGAGTCCAAAACAACACCAACAATTGGTGCACCTTCATTAAGGTTTAACTGCTTTAAATCTACCCAAAATAAACCTAGTTGAGATGAAGACTCCATATAGTACTTTTTATTACTATGATCAGCTAATGAACGCCACAAGGTCGCAGAAATATTGGGATGGTCAGGATCTTCCATGCCTAGCGGTACCCCTATAGAGCGCATAATTGACATTGCAGCAGCTATAGCGCTTTTTCCATCTTCAAACTTTGGAGTACTTTTCAGGAAATAATCTACTCTTACGAAACGGTCAGCAGCATTAATTGTTCCAGGGATCATTCGATTACCGCCAACCGTTTTCCAATATTTGTTAATTGCTAATTGCTAATTGCTCTTCAAACGTAGGAGAGTTGGTCATCACGGTATATTTAGGATGATGATGAATCGTCAACTCACCATCTATGTACTCAAAAATTGCAGAATCACCGCTTTCGTCTGTCAGAGAAATATGTGCTGTAGCTGGGCGACCATTTGCAAGTAATGGTGCGTATATTACAAAAGCTGGCTCATGCATCGCTAAAACCGCTTCATCAACAGTAGCAAAATTGTCAAGAAAATATTGGGCCCAAGCTCCAACCGAAATAACAGGCTTTTCAGTTTTGGTGTAATCACCATAATCTGCTTCAGTGAAATAAAGTGCGTTCACAGCTAAACCAGCTTCATTTAAACCGTCTGAGGAAGATGAATCATACATTGCAGTAAACACTGAACCGTATTTCGATGTCCAAGATAGCGCGTTCGCAACATCTCCACCCGTTTGTGCTGTTCCTCTAGGCATTGCTATCACAGCAAACTTTGATTTAGGATCATTCCAGTCCATACCACGCCCAGTAATGAATTTACCTGATTTAGTTTGATAAATAATACGAGTACACATTCTTAATCTCCCACATGATAATTACATGAAATAAAAATACTTCACCATAAAACTAAGATTAATATATGCCACTAATTTCCTATCAACCAATGCAATATGACGTATCTAACCCTCACTTAACAGCTATTAGTCACGTCGTCTTATAAACGTTTAATCTAGTGACTAACTCCTGTTGACTTTTCAAGGTTGTATTAGCTTTGATTTGATAGCCATTTATATGAGAGAGACATTACGGTGTCGTTATTCTACATAGAAAGTCGATAACACAGTAAAATAGCCAAGAAAAATCAACAAACACTAATAAACGTCATAATTTAAAAACTTAAACTTCGATATATAAGTTACTCCATAACTGATACATAAGTATAAAAATGAATTAACTGCCATATTTAATTAAGTGAAAGTTGATGTAGGTCCTCGTTTTCATAAACTGGTAGCCCATATAATCCATTAGTATAGGAAAATACAGTTTAAACCACATACTAATGACATCAAGAACAAAGATATTAGTGTAATTATTTAGCTTTTAAATATCCGCAGCTATAAAAGCCTTTCAAACCTAATAACAACCTCTTAGAATGGTTTTTATCATCAGCTTTCGAGTCAGTTATGCTTAGATTAATTCAATCAAATCAGATGGAAGTGTTATCGGAACAACTTTCTAAAATGTTGGCAATTCCACTTGATTCAACGCATTTACTGGCCAGTGAACATATCTTGGTACAAAGCCCAGGTATGTCGACTTGGTTAAGGCTTGAAGTCGCTAAATACAATGGCATTGCTGCAGCGCTTTCATTCCCATTGCCTTCAAGTTTTACTTGGCAATTATGCCACGAACTCTTACCTGATGTTCCAAAAGACAATGCTTTTACTAAAGCTGCAATGACGTGGAAGTTAATGGACTTGTTACCCAAGTTATTAACGGATGAAGATTTTGCGCCATTAAAAGCTTACCTTGAGCAGCAAGCGAGTACATTAGTCGAACCCACTACGACTAGCAATGAACTCTCACCTTTATATGCTCAACATCAACAACATTTTGATGCGATGAAGCTATACCAATTATGTGGTCGAATAGCCGATATATTCGATCAATATTTAGTATACCGTCCACACTGGATACTTGGCTGGGAGCAAAATGAGCATCCTTTGTCTCTTGAAGATAATCAGTTATGGCAACCTAAACTATGGCGAGCATTAATTGAATACAACCAACATCAAGTTAATGCCAGTTTGTATCACAGAGCTAACTTGCATCAAGATTTAATTACAGCACTGCAAAACCCAAATACGGTAATCGAATCTCTACCTGAACGTTTATTTGTATTTGGTATTTCATCTATGCCTCCGCAAACGTTAGAAGTGCTATATCACCTTGCAGAACGTATTGAAGTTATTATGTTCTCACTCAGCCCTTGCCAGCATTACTGGGGGGATATTGTTGACCCGAAAGCCCGTGCTCGCATGGCGCTTCAGTATGCCAATAAAAAGCAGCTAGGCGAGCAATGGGAAGAAAAACTTGAAGTCGGTAACCCTATCTTA
The DNA here is from genome assembly GCF_001401775.1 of Shewanella sp. P1-14-1. Taxonomy (NCBI): domain Bacteria; kingdom Pseudomonadati; phylum Pseudomonadota; class Gammaproteobacteria; order Alteromonadales; family Shewanellaceae; genus Shewanella; species Shewanella sp. P1-14-1. Next base: position 48,287 of record NZ_LKTL01000007.1, read on the forward strand.
GCGAACAACGGAAAAATGGGCCGTGAGCTATTAGATTTAATGCTCGCGCTACCTGCAGAGCACACTGATTTTAGTTATGATTGTTATGTTGAACCCAGCCAATCCACCGATGAGTTAAGCCTACTACATGGTTTGCAATATGATATTTTGCAAATGGAAACCTTAGGTGAGCCATTAGGGCCAGATGCGCATTTTTATCAAAACACCGAAGCTCGAAGAACATTGCACTCAAGCGACGATTCCATCACATTGCGCAGCTGTCATAGTCCATTGCGAGAAGTTGAAACGCTGCACGACCACCTTTTACATTTATTATCAAATGATGCCGACTTATTATCAAAAGACATTGTGATCATGATGCCAGATGTGGCCGCTTACGCCCCCTACATCGACGCTGTTTTTGGCACAGGAAACAGTCAGCAACAACATGGAAATCGCTATATTCCTTATGCCATAGCTGACCGAGGTGCTGCGCAAGAATCTCCATTAATCAATAGTTTTTTAAACTTACTCAATATTAATCAAAGCCGCTTTGGCTTAACTGAGATTGTTAGCATTCTTGAAGTGCCAGCCATTTTACGTAAATTTCAACTCGACGATGACGGATTACAGCTTATTAGGCGCTGGTTAGATGATGCTAACGTTCGCTGGGGGCGTGATGAACACACCCGCGTTCAACAGGGCGTGCCAGGCTTTAATCAAAACTCTTGGGCTTTTGGTATTACACGGTTAATTCAAGGCTACGCGTTTAATGATGAGTCCTCCATTTATCATGACACTTTGCTGGTTAAAGGGGTTGAAGGACAGTCAGCGCAAACGTTAGGGTTTTTACTCAACTTTTTAGAAGCCATTGACGAATACCAACTTCAACTTGCAACCCCTTGCCCTACGCTTGAGCGTATTGAGCAACTCTATCAACTGCTGGAAGTATTCTTTGAAGCTGATGATGACGAACGTGAACAAGTACAAACCATTCGCGAAGCACTCACCGCCTTAAAAGATGAGTTAGAAGCTGCAGGCCATCAAGGTTCGCTCGATATTGAAGTATTAAAGCAATGGTTTAATCAGCGTCTTAACGAATCCCGTGTGGGTCAGCGTTATCTAGCGGGCAGCGTTAACTTCTGCACCCTTATGCCAATGCGCTCCATTCCATTTAAAGTCGTTTGTTTACTTGGTATGAACGATGGGGTTTACCCACGAGTTCAACACCCTGTTGGCTTTGACTTAATGGCGCATAACGGCGCAATGAAAGGTGACCGCTCTCGTCGTTTAGATGACAGATACCTATTTTTAGAAGCCTTATTATCTGCTCGACAACAACTTTATATTAGTTACATTGGCCATTCTGAACGTGATAACGCTGAGCGTATTCCGTCAATGTTAGTCTCTGAATTAATTGAATATTATCAGCTTTGTTATTTTGCGGATTATCGTTTACTCACGAATAATAAACAGCGCAGAGATATCAATAACGATGACGCTAACCTCGCCATTATTGAACATCTAATTATTCAGCAGCCATTACAGCCTTTCGACGCTAAGTTATTTTCCCCAAGCGAACAGCTCACGACAAATAGCTCGCCATCATTAATGCAAAGTTATAATCATCAATGGTGTCCGCCACAACATGATCCCAGCGCAGAAAGTCAACGCCCTTTTATTGCAGCTAAACAAACCATCGATATTGATTGGCAGCTTGAAGAAGCAATGCCTGCCCAAGTAACAGTGGACGTACCTAATGCAGATATTGGCCGACACACACTTGAGCTTTCAGCCTTACTTCGGTTTTATCGTAGCCCAGCACAATTTTTTTTAAATCGCAGCTTAAAAGTAGATTTCAATCTTCGTATTCAAGCTGATGATAATGATGAGCCGTTTAATTTAGATTCACTCGAGCGATATAAACTGCAATCGTCCCTGCTAGACAGTGCGATTAGTAACCAGTTAGAGCACGCAGATATGGAATTTATCGCCCAATTAAAAGCCAGCGGCGAGCTTCCGATGCGTCCTTTTGATGACTTGTTGCTTAACCAATATCAGCGAGATATCGCTCCATTAATTGGTCGAATTCAATTTTTAACCGCAGAGCAAGAAAACACGCGAGAAGTTGATGTTGATTTGTGCTTTAACCACATGCCGTTGAATCAACAGCAAAACATTCAAGTCAATGTCGTCGGTCGTATCGATAATATTTATCCTAAAGGTCAAATTAATTACCGACCTGGCACAGCCCATGGTCGTGACTTTTTACGAGTGTACTTACGTCATCTTTGTATCAACGCTTCTGGCATTGAAAAAAACAGTTACCTATTAGATATCGGTCATTTTCATGCCTTTACTGCCATAAAGCAGGCTCAAGCCCACACACTGCTACAGCAATTTGTGCAAGGTTACCTTAATGGTCAAAACAAACCATTATGCTTTATGCCTCGCACCGCCCTTGCCTACGTTGAAGCCGAAGGCGAGCATGCTGACAAGTTATTAGCAGCTCAAAGCCAATGGATAGATGAGCAAACTGAATTTGGCGAAGGTAACGATCCCCATAACAAACGATTATTTCAATTTCCAGATGACTTTACCGAAGTTGAGTTTGGCCACACAGCGATGCAATTATTGAGTCCTATGCTGAGTGTGTATCACAAAGGGACATTAGCAGAGTTAGATGAATACATTAGCGAGATCACCAGTGTTAACACAGAGGGTAGCCACTAATGACCAACGTCACTAAGCTTGACCCGCTCACTTTACCTTTTGCAGGCAGTAGTTTAATCGAAGCCAGTGCTGGTACGGGTAAGACCTACACAATATCGGGTTTGTACTTACGCTTGCTATTAGGTGATAGAGACAAAGCGCCATTAACTTGTGAACAAATTTTGGTGGTGACTTTTACCAATGCGGCAACAGAAGAACTTCGTGACCGAATTCGTAAGCGTATTCAAGTGGCGTTTAAATGCTTTCTTGGTCTTGAAACCGACGATGCCTTCGTCAATGCCCTTTATCAACAAATGCCTGTCGATGAACATTCAATGGCATTAAGGCGATTAGATTTAGCCTTAAAATCATTAGATGAAGCAGCCATTTTTACCATTCATGGTTTCTGTCAGCGCATTCTATCGGATATGGCATTCGAGTCATCTTTACTGTTTGAGTCTGAATTTACTCTGGATGACAGTGAATTTTTACATCATGCCGTTCGAGATTTCTGGCGTGAGGCCTGTTACCCACTACCGCCAGTATTAGCCCAAGTCATTGCAAATGAGTTTGGTAGCCCTGATGAACTAGCGAAGCAATTACGGCAATTATTAGGTGCAACCCAAGCCAATACTTCTCTTGTTACTAAAGACTTTAACAAGCTCACCGCAGAGCTAAGTCAAAGCTTATCTCGTTTTAAAATGCGCTGGAAAGCAGATAGTGAAGCAGAACTTGAATTACTACACAGCTTGCCTTTAAACGGCGCAAGATTTGGTAAAAAAGCCGATGATTACCCCAAGCTTGCAGCCATGTTTGATAAACTAACTCATTGGGCTAGTGCTGAGCACGCGAGTTTGCCGCCAATTAAAGAACTTGAAATGCTGGCATTATCAGGACTTAAACTCAATAAAGGCGGTGAAATACCCACACCTTCTGAAGCACCATTATTGGATCATATCGAGCGCTTATTCGACTTAATTAACCAAATTAAACCGGCTTTTTTAGTTAAAGCCAAAGAGGGTATTAAGTTACGATTTGCTATGCAAAAAGCGCAGCGCAACTTAATGACACCAGATGACTTACTGATGACTTTAGCTGGAGCGCTTCATTCTGTAGCCACTAACGAAACTAACTCTGAAATTAACTTAGAAACTAGCTCAGAAGCTAATTCAGAAAATGACCCAGAATCTGACGACATGGCGTTGGCATCAAATACACAAACTGCACAGCAATTAGCAAAAGCGATTTCAACACGCTTTCCTGTCGCATTAATTGATGAATTCCAAGATACTGACCCGCTTCAATTTGCGATATTTTCAGCGATTTATCAGCAACAGACTCAACTAGAAAAACTGAGTTTACTCATGATTGGCGATCCTAAGCAGGCCATTTATGCTTTTCGTGGTGCCGATATTCATACCTATATTAGTGCAAGAAAACAAACTCAATCGCATTACAACCTTGAAACGAATTATCGCTCATCAACCGCTTTGGTTAATGGGGTGAATCAATTATTTAGCCAGCACGATGATCCTTTTATCAGCGATGCGATTCCTTATGATGTCGTTAACACGCCAAAAAGCGCCGATACAAAAATACTTACTGAAGCGAGTAATGACCGCTCAGCTCTTCGGATAAAGTTATTATCTGAAAATGAAAGCGGGTTAAACAAAACTACCGCTAGAAAACAACTCGCTGGTGATGCAGCAAGTGAAATTAAACGACTGCTCACTGAGTCTCAAGCAGGACAATGCCATCATAATGGTAAAGCACTCGTGGCTAAAGATATTGCTGTATTAGTGAGAGACAGAAATGAAGCGGCCGTAATGAAACAGGCATTAAGTCAGCGTAATATTGGCGCAGTTTTTTTAAGTCGTGATAGTGTTTTTAAAACCCAAGAAGCTTTTGAACTCGCTATCATTCTGCGAGCCCTTGCCACGCCAAAAGATGAACGCTGTTTGCGAGCCGCAATGGCGACTGAACTCATGGGTTATAACGCCTTGCAAATTCATCAGTTCAATCAAGATGAAGAGCAGCGACAAACCTTATTAGACACCTTTGCACAATGGCACCAATTATGGTCTAGGCATGGGATCATGCCTGCACTGTTATCATTGGCTAATGAAACTCAGCTTATTCGACGCTTTTTGTCTCAAAGTCATAGTCATAGTCATAGTCATAGTCATAGTCATTCAAAAATTGACAACAAAATTGAGTCTGAGAATGATATCAGTCAACTTCATGAGAGTGGTGAGCGACGCTTAACCGATTTTCGTCATCTCTCTGAGTTATTGCAGCAAAAAGCCACTGAACTTGATGGCAGTAGCGCACTGATTAATTGGTTTGAGCAACAATTAATTGAAGCTCAAGGCAGTGATGAGCAACAGTTAAGATTAGAAAGCGAGCAGAATCTTGTTCAAATTGTCACAATTCATAAGAGTAAAGGCCTTGAGTACCCTGTTTGTTTTGTGCCTTTTATCAGTTTAGCCCGTGACAATCGCAGAAAGCCGACACCAATGCTGTATCACCAAGATGATCAACTCATTTGGGATGTAGAAGGCACCAAAGAAGGTTGGGAGCAATACAAACAAGAAAACCTCGCTGAAGATTTACGCTTGTTATACGTCGCCCTAACCCGCCCTGTGTATGTATGCTATCTCTATATAGCCAATCACAGCCGTATGTTAAAAGCAGGCATTAGTAGCCAATTATTTGAGACTGCAATCGGTTATTTACTTGGCATCACCAGCAAAGATTGCGATTTTGAACAGCTAGAACAGCAAGCACAAAAATTACTGCATCTGGAGTCGGATGATGAACTATACCGCTGTGCAATCAGTATCACTGAAATTAATCAAATCGATGAGTCCGTATTTGTTGACAGCCAAACGTCTTTAAAAGCCTTAGCTGCCAATACACTCAATCGAGGTTACGATACGCCTTGGCGTGTCGGAAGCTATTCAGGTTTAGTAAAACACTTAGCTCATGAGAAAGTGTCACCTGGCGCTGACGATGAAGATTTCAGCCAAGAGCTACAAGTTGCATTTGAACCCAGTAATGACATCAACCCATTTGATACTGAAGCAGAAGTTAATGCCATTAATCGCTTCACCTTTGAGCGTGGCGCCAATGCGGGTAGCTTTATGCATTTAGTAATGGAATTATTTGACTTCACCAAAGCCGATATTGAACTTGCTCCTGCACTAGAAAAAGCCATGGAGCAATACGGTTTTGATAAAGAGACATGGACGAATACCTTAACCGAATGGTACCAGCAAATACTGCATACTCCATTACTCACCGGCTTTATCGACAATGATCAACAACTGCTGAACTCAGATGGAAATATCATTAGCTTAAGTGAGCTAACGCCAAAACAAACATTGGTTGAAATGGAGTTTTATCTACCAATTACTCGTCTTAAAGCCCAAGGGTTAAATACAATATTATCTCAATTTGGCTACGATGCTGGCTTTGAGTTTGATGAATTACAAGGCATGCTCAAAGGCTTTATTGATTTAACTTTCGAGTACCAGGGACGTTTTTATATTGCCGATTACAAATCGAATCATTTAGGTGAAAATTTTAGTGATTACGATACTCATGCAATGGCAAAAGCCATCAGCAGTCATCGTTATAATCTGCAATATATTTTGTACACTTTAGCGCTGCACCGTTACTTAGCATTAAGGCTTCCGCAGTATGATTACAATACACATATTGGCGGTTGCTTCTATCTATTTTTACGTGGAATGACACCACATGAGCCTCAATCTGGCGTCTTTTTTGATAAGCCACCTCAAGCGCTTATAGACGCATTAGACAGGTTATTTCAACAGGGTGATGACGCCTACTTGGAGTCGCTAAAATGAATTCAATACTCCAATTACAAGCCCCCATTCAACAATTACTCAAACACTGGCAACAACAGGGTCTTATAACGCCTCTTGACCGACATTTTGCGTTAGAAATGGTAAAAATGCAGCGTAGCTATGTTGATGCCAGTCATAGCCAGCAAGATGAAGCCTTTTTACTGTTTATATGCGCCTTATTAAGCCAGCAACTGTCTAGCCAACACAGTTGTTTAGTGATCAGTGATATCAACCTCGAAAACCCGTTATGTGAACAACTGGCTTTATGCCAAATAAAAATTAATCATGGGCAGTTAGAGGATGAAATCAAACAACTAAGTTGTGTTGGTGAGCCCGAAGATAATTTGCCATTAATCATTGAATATGGTCGCCTGTATCTAAACAAATACTATCATTTCGAGGCTGAAGTTGCTCAACGGCTAAATCAAATGGCAGCTATCAACTTAGTGTCCAATACTGAGTTACTGCCAGCCTACCTTAATGATTTGTTTGATGAGCAAGTAAATAGTAAACAGAACAACACGAATGAACCTCTCATCAATTGGCAAAAAGTGGCTACAGCAACCGCATTAACTAAATCTTTAGCGGTAATTACTGGCGGGCCTGGAACCGGTAAAACCACCACAGTCACCAAACTATTATTATTGCTATTAACTCAGTCATCATTGACCATCAAGTTAGTGGCGCCAACAGGCAAAGCTGCCGCAAGATTAAGTGAATCAATTAAAGCGTCAAAAGCAAGGCTAGCAAGTCAGGTAGAACAGACTGGTAAACAGGAACTTAAAGATGCGCTAACACGTATCCCTGAAGAAGCAGCGACTTTGCACCGGTTATTAGGCGTGATTCCGAATTCTCACACCTTTCGCCATAATAAAGCCAATCCATTGCGATTAGATTTATTAGTCGTAGATGAAGCGTCCATGGTGGACTTACCCATGATGCATAAATTGCTCAGTGCATTACCACTCAATGCACGGCTAATTTTATTGGGCGATCAAGATCAATTAGCCTCTGTTGAAGCTGGCGCAGTCCTTGCTGATATCTGTTCTGGCCTTCAACAGCATCAAGTAAATGCAAACACTGCGACTCAGCCTTGGCAAATGCGTTACTCTGCCGAGCAAGCTCAGTTGCTTGAAAAACTGACCCATCAACCCACCAGCCAATTCGTTCACCCCCAACCTATGATTGGTGACAACCTTTGTATGTTAATGCACAGCCACAGGTTTAAAGGCGATGCAGGTATTGGTTTATTAGCGAGTGCTGTTAATTATGTCGATATTGCGGGTATTCGCCGAGAATGGCAGCATGGTCACCAAGAGCTCACTTGGATTGAACATCAGGCTCAAGCTACAACTCAGGGACATTCACCTGTAGCAAGCACGAGTAAAACCCAAGCAAATACGCAAAGTCTGCAACTGCTACAGGTATCTGTTGCAGCTTATGGTCAGTACTTGCAAATGATCCTTGATAACCAATATGCCTATACGCAACTTGAATCTAGCTCAGCGGCGTTGGGAAACTTACATAGCCCAACAGCCATTATCGACAGTTTTAACCAATACCGCATTTTATGTGCGATGCGTTCAGGCGAGTTTGGCGTAGATGGGATGAACCTTGCGATGACCAATGTGCTTAAAGAAAATCAATGGATCAAGCCAAGCCAAGAGTTTTACTTAGGTCGCCCAATCATCATTCAAAGTAATGATTACAACTTAGGCTTATTTAACGGTGATATCGGGCTTATTTTACAAGACGAGCAAAAACCAGAACGCTTAATGGCTTATTTTGTTAAAGCCGACGGTAGCTTATTAAAAGTACAGCCAGCTCGCTTACCTAACCACGACACCTGCTTTGCGATGACCGTACATAAAAGCCAAGGCAGTGAGTTTGAACAAGTGGCTTTTGTATTACCGCAAAAGCCCAGCAACGCTCAATGGCAATTGCTTACAAAAGAACTTGTTTACACCGCAATCACTCGTGCTAAAGAACACTTTATTTGTTTAGGCTCGCCTTATGTTTTTGAAAAAGCATGTCAACAAGTCACTTTAAGGGCATCAGGTTTAGCAATAAGATTATGGGGCACTCATTAATACTGAGTCGTTAATATCGAAATAGTTAATATCGAGATAGTTAATCACGAATAGCTTCATTTAAACCCATTTAGCAGCCTATATCGCATCACAGGCTGCTTGTTAATTAGATTGTGGCTACCTTGTCTCGTTTGTGGTTTTAGTTGCTGCATTTATTGAATAGTATCGACCTATTACCACTGTCAGAATGCCACCTAATACCACTAAAGATGAAATCATTAGACGATAAGTTATCGGCTCTGCCACAAATATCACCCCGCCTATCGCAGCAATTATCGGCACTGATAATTGGATCACTGCAGCTTGGGTAGCACTTAACCCCTTTAGCGCAATATACCAAATACTGTATCCTATCGCTGAAGTTAACCCACCAGCCATGGCAGCCAATATTATCCCCTGATGAGTTAAATGTAAGCTATCAAAGGCCACGATGATTAGCACTAAAACCAAAGGTAATGTACGAGCAAAGTTATAAGCTGTATCCATAATTGGCGCTTGAGAATGTCGCCCTTTAAGGGTGTAAACTCCCCATGCAACACCTGACAGAGTCATCAAAATAAAGCCATTAAATGACGGTGAACTGACGTCAGGTAACACAAGATAAATTAACCCTGAAAACGCCATCAAAATACCAACCCACTCGGCAAGATATAAACGTGTACCAAATAAAAGCGATATGGCTATCATCGTTAATTGCACTGAACCAAAAAGTATTAGGGCGCCAGTGCCAGTATCCACAGAGATGTACGCATACGAAAAGGTCACTGCATAAATGAATAACATAATACTGGCAAACCAACTGCCCGAAACAGGTTTAACGACCTTTGACAGATTAATTGATTGCCCATGACTGAGTGATTTAACACTAACAATAATTAACAGCACTAAAGCCCCAGTAATCAATCTTACCGCGGTAAAGCTTGCTGCATCTATCGCCTCTTCAGCTAGGGCCAGTCGACTTAAAACAGAGTTAGCCGCAAAGGCAATGATTGCTAGCACGGTTAACAAACAAGTCTTTAAAAGAGAATCGGCAGCTTTAGACGTCGATGAGCGTAAAGTTGACTGAGAAATAGCAAACACCTTAAATCGTAAGTTATTTTGTTCGATATTAGTTATAAAGACACGATTCTATCTTTAAAATTATATCGTTAAGATTATCAGCATTAGTATTCGCTATTTTTCCTTTATGGTAAAAGCACTAAAAAGCATTATTTAGATAACATTACAGCAGAATCAATACTGTCCATTTAAACTTTGATGCTCAAGTACTCATGCTCAAAGAGGCTATGACAGTCACGACAAGTAATGAGCCAAATAAAACACGAATGATTCGAGCATGCTTTGGATGAGTAAATACAGGTTTCAATAAACTTCCGCACATTAGCCACAGGCTATCAACTACAATGGCCACGACCAGACAAACGATACCTGTTATCAGGTAGCTTAATTCAATAAAAGAATGAGGTAGCAAAAACTGAGAAAATATCGCAAGAAATGCAGCATAAGCTTTAGGGTTAAGTAGATTTAATACAAAACCATCTCGAAAATTGGGTGCCTTATGTAAAGTGTCATCGGACTGAATTGGCGCTGTAGCAATCTTAAAGGCGATATAGCACATATAGCCTGCGGCAATGACCTGACAAACAATTCCGATAGTTGGGTAATGAATTAACAGTACAGATAAACCCAATATCGACCCAGTTATCGCAAAAGTGAGTCCAACTAATATACCCAGTAAAAATGGTAAACCTTGCTTAAGTCCATAGGTAGCACCTGTGGCAGCAAGTGCGATAGGCACAGGACCTGGCGAACCTAACAATAAGCCTGTGACGATAAGAAGCGTTAACAATGACTCCAATGACATAATTTCCTTATTATTTTTAGATACTTAACTTAACAAGCTGGTTACTGCAGCTTATTTTCCCAAATGGTTGATGCTAATTAGCCTACATAAGTAAAAGTACTGCTGATAACAGATGGACATTAAAAAGGCTTACAACAGATACCGTTATAAGCCTTTTATTGAGTATGAAGTCCACCATAGAGCCAAAAAGCGTGGCGCTAAAAACTATCACCTGGTATGCGTACCCAACCTTCCATTAACACCCGTGCACTTCGGCTCATACTGGCTTTATCAACTTGCCAGTTCCCATTATCTACACTGGCCTGCGCACCAACTTTTAGTGTGCCTGATGGGTGACCGAAGACCACTGATGTTCGCGGTTTCCCGCCAGCAGCTAAATTAACCAATGTACCTTCCACTGCCGCCGCGGTAGCGATTGCAACAGCAGCGGTGCCCATCATCGCATGGTGCAACTTCCCCATAGATAATGCCCTTACCTGCAGATCAATATCGGCTGCACTGATCGCTTTTCCGCTAGACGACGTGTAATCGCTAGGTGGAGATACAAAGGCTATTTTAGGCGTATGTTGTCTTGCTTGAGCCTCATCTATATGGTCAATCAAGCCCATTTTTACTGCGCCATGGGCACGAAGCATCTCGAAAAAAGCGAGCGCCCCTTCATCATTGTTTATCGCATCTTGTAGCTCATTACCGACATAACCGATATCAGCAGCATTAACAAAAATGGTAGGAATACCAGCATTGATCATCGTTGCCTTAATGGATGAATTAGCAGATGAGATTCCTTTAGCGCTAAACTCAGCAATTGATTGTGGCAAAACTAATTCATCAACGACATTCCCAGTTGGAAACATTGCTGCATCTGCATCAGCTGGGGCAAGAAAGTCTACCAAGACTTCAGCAGCCGGAAACGTCACACCGTCAAGTTCAAAGTCGCCAGTCTCTTGAACTTCACCGTTAACCATAGGTACATGGGCGATGATGGTTTTGCTGATATTAGCCTGCCAAATTCTCACCACGGCAATACCGTTTTGAGGTATACGACTCTTATCAACCAAACCATTAGAAATGGCGAATGATCCAACGGCTGCGGTTAAGTTTCCGCAGTTACCGCTCCAATCAACAAAGGGTTTATCAATGGCAACTTGGCCAAATAAGTAATCAACATCATGATCAGCTTGCTCACTCTTAGACAAGATAACCGTTTTACTGGTACTGGACGTTGCGCCGCCCATACCATCAGTTTGCTTGCCGTAAGGGTCTGGACTGCCGATGACTCGCAGTAATAAGTTATCGCGAGCTTGACCTGCAACTTGAGCCACTTGGGGTAAATCAGTAAGGTTAAAGAAAACACCTTTACTGGTCCCCCCCCGCATGTAAGTTGCCGGAATTTTAATTTGTGCAATAGTAGACATCTTTTATCCTAAGATGAATTAGCTGAAATAAAGCAAACGTTAATCAGTTAATGCTTTAATCAGCTAATGTTATAGCTATATGTCAACATTAAGAAGTAGCGACATGTTAGCTCAAAGCGTTAATGAGTTGCCTCTAAGAAGTCCTTAGCAAAGCGTTGTAATATCCCGCCCGCCTCGTAAATAGACACTTCTTCAGCCGTATCTAAACGACACTTCACAGCAATAGTCACTTGCTCACCATTGACACGTGTGATGATAAGTTCAAGCGCAGCGCCAGGAGTTCGCTCACCAACGACATCATAGGTTTCAGTGCCATCGATGTGATAAGTATGACGATTGTCACCTTGGGTGAATTCAAGTGGTAATACACCCATGCCCACTAAGTTAGTGCGATGAATACGCTCAAACCCTTCAGCAACAATAACTTCAACACCAGCAAGACGCACACCTTTTGCCGCCCAGTCACGACTCGACCCTTGGCCGTAATCAGCGCCTGCAATAATAATCAACGGCTGCTTACGATCCATATAGGTTTCAATTGCTTCCCACATGCGAGACTCTTGTCCTTCAGGTTCAATACGGGCCAATGAGCCCTGCTTAACTACTGGCTTGCCATCTTTGCCAATTGTCGTCACCATTTCGTTAAATAGTTTAGGGTTAGCAAAGGTGGCACGCTGTGCAGTAAGGTGATCTCCTCGATGCGTTGCATAAGAGTTAAAGTCAACTTCAGGTAAACCCATTTTAGCAAGGTATGCACCTGCAGCACTGTCGAGCATAATGGCATTTGAAGGGGATAAATGGTCAGTTGTGATATTATCGCCAAGTACAGCTAATGGTCGCATTCCTTTCATGGTGCGCTCACCTGCTAATGCCCCTTCCCAATAGGGAGGACGACGAATATAAGTACTTTGTGGGCGCCAATCATATTGCGGATCAATTTTTGCTGAGCCTGTGCCATATTCAACTTTGACATCAAACATTGGCTCATAGACTTGACGGAACTGTTCAGGTTTAACACTTTTAGCGATAACCGCATCAATTTCAGCATCTGAAGGCCATAAATCTTTCAAGCGAATATCATTACCTTCGCAGTCTTTTCCTAGCACATCTTTCTCAATATCAAACCGGATTGTCCCAGCGATAGCATAAGCAACAACGAGCGGCGGCGATGCCAAAAACGCTTGTTTTGCATAGGGGTGAATACGGCCATCAAAGTTGCGGTTACCAGATAATACGGCTGTTGCGTATAGGTCTCGTTCAATCACTTCTTGCTGGATAACAGGGTCAAGTGCGCCACTCATGCCGTTACAAGTTGTACAAGCAAAACCCACAATACCAAAACCCAGCGCTTCAAGTTCTGGCAACAAATTGGCATCTTCAAGGTAGAGTTGCACCGCTTTCGAGCCTGGAGCTAATGATGTTTTCACCCAAGGTTTACGCGTTAGCCCTTTCGCATTGGCGTTGCGAGCAAGTAAGCCTGCAGCAATCACATTACGAGGGTTAGACGTATTAGTACAGCTGGTAATTGCTGCAATAATACAGGCCCCGTCAGGCATTAAACCCGCTTCATTTTCGACTTCGCCACTGATACCTTTTGCTGCAAGATCTGTCGTTGAGACTCGGCGGTGCGGATTTGAAGGCCCAGCGATATTACGCCCGACTGTCGAAATATCAAATTTCAGAACCCGTTCATATTCAGCATGTTTAAGTGAATCAGCCCATAAGCCATTGGCTTTTGCATATGTTTCAACCAGTTCAACTTGCTCTGCGTCACGACCGGTTAATCTAAGATAGTCGAGCGTTTTATCGTCGATATAGAACATCGCGGCTGTCGCGCCAAACTCAGGCGTCATGTTTGAAATAGTCGCGCGATCGCCTAGTGTGAGATTTTCAGCGCCTTCACCATAAAACTCAAGGTAAGTAGAGACCACTTTTTGTTCACGTAAAAACTCAGTAATTGCCAGCACAATGTCAGTTGCGGTAATACCGGGTTGGCGCTCGCCAATAAGCTCGACACCCACAATATCAGGTAGACGCATATAAGATGGACGACCCAGCATCACGCTTTCAGCTTCTAAGCCACCGACACCAATAGCAATAACACCTAATGCATCAACATGCGGTGTATGACTATCAGTCCCAACAAGTGTATCCGGAAAAGCAACGCCTTCACGGGATTGCACAACTGGTGACATTTTTTCAAGGTTAATTTGATGCATAATGCCGTTACCTGGCTGAATAACATCAATATTTTCAAAGGCCGTTTTGGTCCAGTTAATAAAGTGGAATCGATCGTCATTACGTCGATCTTCAATAGCACGATTTTTCTCAAAAGCATCTTTTTCAAAGCCTGCATGCTCGACAGCTAAAGAGTGATCCACAATAAGTTGCGTTGGCACAACAGGGTTTACTTTGGATGGGTCTCCCCCCTTTTCAGCAATCGCATCGCGTAGTCCTGCTAAATCCACTAATGCAGTTTGACCTAAAATATCATGACAAACTACACGCGCAGGATACCAAGGAAAATCTAAATCGCGCTTGCGTTCAATAATTTGTTTAAGTGAATCTGTTAAGGTTTCAGGAGAGCAGCGTCTAACTAAATTTTCAGCATAAACGCGTGATGAGTAAGGTAGTTTTGCAAAAGCACCAGGGGAAATAGCATCTACCGCAGCTTGAGTATCAAAATAATCTAGTTGGGTGCCTGCAAGGTTTTTTCTGTATAAGGTATTCATGTTAGCTTCCATGATCCACGCACTATGGCGTTAGCTGGAACAAAGTAAAAAGGTTAACGTGTCGCATAAATCAAAAGTGCTGACAAAGGACAACACGTTAACCTTCCACCATTATCTTTGTGCAATCGGTGTTACAGTGCGAGGTTCTGAACCAGTATAATCAGCACTTGGGCGAATAATACGGTTATTTGAACGTTGCTCCATCACATGTGCAGCCCAGCCTGTGAGGCGTGAACAAACAAAGATTGGCGTGAATAACTTCGTTGGGATCCCCATGAAGTGATAAGCTGAAGCGTGGAAGAAATCTGCATTACAAAAAAGCTTTTTGGTGTCCCACATGAACTCTTCACAGGCAACAGAAATATCATATAAGCTAGTATCACCAAATTCATGGGCTAACTTTTCTGACCACGCTTTAATGATGACATTACGTGGATCCGACGTGCGGTAAATCGCATGGCCAAAGCCCATAATTTTTTCTTTACGTTCAAGCATGCCAGCCATTTGTGTTTTAGCATCTTCTGGCGAAGTGAACTTTTGGATCATATCCATTGCAGCTTCATTTGCTCCACCATGCAGTGGGCCACGTAAAGTACCAATTGCACCTGTGATACACGAGAACATATCTGATAATGTTGACGCACAAACACGTGCTGTGAAAGTTGATGCATTAAACTCATGCTCTGCATAAAGAATTAACGACACGTCCATCACTTTACGGTGCTGCTCCGAAGGTGTCTCGCCACGTAATAACTTTAAGAAGTGACCGCCAATTGAATCTTCATCAGTGACACAGTCAATCTCAACGCCTTCATGGCTGAATTTGTACCAATAGCACATGATTGCAGGAAAGGCTGCTAACAAGCGATTTGCAGCAGTGTTTTGTTGGCTAAAGTCAGCTTCCGGTTCAAGATTACCAAGGAATGAACAGCCTGTACGCATAACATCCATTGGGTGTGCATCGGCTGGAATACGCTGCAATACTTCTTTTAATGCCTGTGGTAAATCACGCTGTTCCATTAACGATGCTTTGTAACTTGCTAATTGATCTACCGTAGGTAACTCACCGTTAAAAAGTAAATATGCGACTTCCTCAAAAGTGGCATTTTCAGATAAATCAGCAACATCGTAACCGCAATAAGTTAACCCTGAACCCGATTTACCTACGGTGCATAATGCTGTTTCACCTGCGCTTTGGCCACGAAGTCCTGCGCCACTTAATTTCTTGTCTACCATAATGATGTCCTATTCTTTTATGTTTTTAATTGTTATCTGTAGGGGCTAAGCCGCTTTATCTAATTTATCTATTTACCAGAAACTTACTTTGTTCCAAAACAAGATTTGTACATTTTTCAAGCAAACCTTGCGTTCTGACAGGTCAAGATAAACGCGTAAAATTACTTGTTTTTACCTTCAGCAAATAAGCTATCTAACTTTTGCTCGTAATCGTGATAACCCAAGTAATCGTATAAATCCATACGAGTCTGCATCGTGTCGACAACCGCTTTCTGATCGCCATCAGTCAAAATAGCGCTATAAACTGTTTCAGCTGCTTTATTCATCGCTCTGAATGCACTTAATGGGTAAAGCACCATGTCTGCGCCCCATTCGCCTAATTGCTCTTTATTCCACAATTCTGTTTGGCCAAACTCAGTAATATTGGCCAAAATAGGCACATCTAGTGCTTCAGAAAAAGCACGATAATGCGCTTCGGTCTTAACCGCTTCAGCAAAAATACCGTCGGCGCCTGCTGCTACATAAGCCTTTGCGCGTTCAATCGCCGCCTCTAATCCCTCTTGGGCGAACGAGTCTGTGCGTGCCATGATGAAAAAATCTGGGTCGGTTCTAGCGTCGACTGCCGCCTTGATTCGGTCGACCATTTCTTCAGTTGATACAATCTCTTTATTTGGACGATGACCACAGCGCTTTTGAGCCACTTGGTCTTCCATATGCACGGCTGCGGCGCCGGCTTTCTCCATATCACGGATAGTTTTCGCAATATTAAATGCGCCACCCCATCCCGTATCGATGTCGACCATTAAAGGTAAATCACACGCGGAGGTGATTCGTTGTACGTCAACTATCACATCATTTAATGATGTCATGCCTAAATCCGGTAAACCGTATGATGCATTAGCAACCCCGCCACCAGATAGGTAAATAGCTTGATGACCAATTTGTTTTGCCATCATGGCAGCATAAGCATTAATGGTACCGACGATTTGTAATGGTTTATTGTCAACTAAAGCTTGACGGAACTTTTTACCTGCACTCATGATTTCCCTCTCTATTGTTATTGTTTGTACTTGGGCTGTCTTAGCCCACAAATATTGATACTTTCTAGCGATTGTTTTGCTTGTCGTTATCGAGCTTATTTTCGATATTGGCTTTTGAATACATAATGTGTCGGCGCATCAGCATTTCAGCTAATTCTTCATCACGGTTCGCAATGGCTTTAACGATATGTTTATGCTCATCAAATGCTGTTGTCACCCGTGGCCCAGCCATGCCTAATTGCACTCGATACATACGAATAAGGTGGTACATACCATCAATCAGTACTGAAATAAGATGCTTGTTTTTGCTACCTAGAATGATGCGATAGTGGAAATCCACGTCTCCCGCTTCTTGATAGTAAGACTCGCCTGATTGAACTTCGTCGAAATGATGATTTAGTAAACCATTCAAGTCGGCAATTTCTGCGTCAGTCATGTTTTTTGCGGCAAGTCTTGCAGCCATTCCTTCAAGCGATTCACGTACTTGATACAGTTCAAGTAATCCTTCTGGCGACAATGCAACAACTCGAGCCCCTACATTGGCTTTTCGTTCAACCAAATGACATGACTCTAAGCGATTAATCGCTTCACGAATGACAGCTCGGCTTACTTGATAGTTTGTCGACAATTCCGTTTCACTCAGCTTTGAGCCTGCAGCAATTTCACCTTCAACAATATCCTTTCTTAATTCAAAAAAAGTTTTGTCCGCTGCGGTAATGGGGTGTTCGTTGAAAAATGTCATCGTTACTCTACTGTCAAATTATGACCAATTGTCGACAATATAGTCTTATTAGATTGTAAACTCAATATAAAACCCACACATTGTCGACAAAAGTCTAACGTAAACGTCAATTAATCAGTACATTTTGTTGTTAGACAAAGTAACTTCAAACAGAATGGGAAAGCATGTTGTCATTTATTAACAATATAAGCACAATAGGAATACAGTCGAGGGCGATAGTTAATTACAATAATATCAAGGCTTAATATGGAAACTAATGCTGCAACACCTAAGGTTAACCCTGCGGAGAAAAAAGGCTTTTTAAACAGCATTAATCATTTTCGCGGGATTGCGATTATTTTTATTGTGATGGCACATTGTTACCGCCCCGCAGGTTGGCAATTAGACACTTTAGCGGATAAAGCATGGTTCAACTTGATGATGAATGGCACAGTCTTTTTTGTCTTTATCTCAGGCTTTTTGTTTCATCACGTGTTTTACCATCGCTGGGACTATAAAAAATACATGAAGAGCAAGACCAAGTTTGTATTTGTTCCTTATCTACTTTTATCTTTACCTTGGATTATTTGGCACATAACTGCAGGAACAGATCCTGCTTTGCATGTTTTATATGCCGATATAGACAAACCTGCCGTAGCAGCAAGTTGGTACGTTATAACAGGCAGAACGTTAACTGCTTATTGGTATATCCCTATGGGAATGATGCTATTTGCGCTTTCACCTTGGGTGATGCATTTGATTAAACGTCAGCATTTGTTAATCGTCGCGATTCCCCTCTTTATTATTGCGATGATTATTCATCGACCCGAATCGAACCTTAATGCAATTCAGTCGTTGTTTTACTTTTTACCTGTATATCTGTTTGGTGTTTGGGGATCGGCACACCGAGATAAGCTATTTCCGTTTATCGATAAAAACTGGTTAGTGATGTTGGTATTAGCCATCTTGCTTGCTGTCGGTCAAGCCTACTGGTTTGGTGCTGGGGTATTAAATAAAGCCGCGTTTGAGTTCACTGTACCGGACTTAATGTTGCCACAAAAAATACTACTTACCTTGGTCATTTTGGCGATTTTAAATAAATTTGAACATATCAGTATTAAGCCACTGCAAAAACTCGCCGAAGTCAGTTTTGCGATTTACTTTATTCACCCTTGGCTCACAACACCTTGGTGGATGATTTACGAAAGTCCCGACTTATTTGGTTTTAATGGACAAGGAAACATTCTCACAACCTTGATTGTGACCATGGGCGTTATCTTCATTTCTTACTTTATTGCTGTTGCCCTTAAAAAGGTGCTCAGCAAAAAAAGTCGTTACTTAATTGGCTGGTAATACAATATATACCGACACTAATCGCTTAAAAACATAAAGCCTTATTCACAGTAGTAAGGCTTTTTTATGTAAATTTACTTAACGTATTAGTTTGATTAAAAATTAATAATGCTTATTGATGAATAGATAAGCAGTTACCGCAAACCTTTCTTGCGTTGAACCTTGCCAGTTCATTATCATGAACCTATTAAACTGGTAACGACTTTTTCTTCACGAGGCATTATGACGACTTTTAACGTTCTCCTTATTTGCGGTGGTGGCAGCGCTGAACATGATGTATCTGTGTTATCGGCTAACTTTTTTGAATCGTCATTATTGCAATCTAATAAAATCAATCTGCTAAGAGTTGAGTTAGATAGCAACGGTCATTATTTTGATAGTGAAGGTAATAGTTGTGAATTAACTAATCGGCGTGAAGTACGATTTGATAATGATGTCAAAGCGCCATGGGCAGTGGATTACGTCATTCCTTGTATTCATGGTTTCCCTGGTGAAACAGGCGATATTCAATCTTATTTTAACTTAATTCAATTACCTTACTTTGGTTGTGAGTCAGAAGCATCGAGTAATTGTTTTAATAAAATCACCGCCAAAATGTGGTTCAGTGCACTGGGCATCCCGAACACGCCATACATTTTTTTGAATGACTATAATCAATCAGCTATTGAGCAAACCCAAGCAGCACTATCTAAATGGGGTTCAGTGTTTGTAAAAGCAGCTTCCCAAGGCTCATCTGTTGGGTGTTACAAAGTCGATAGCCAAGAGCAAATAGCACAAGTGTTAAAAGATGCATTTAGTTTTGCACCTTCAGTTGTGGTTGAAAAAACCATCATAGCGCGTGAGTTAGAAGTCGCAGTATATGAATATCAAGGTAAAGTCATCGCCACGTTACCAGGCGAAATTATTTGCGCCGACAATACTTTTTATACTTTCGATGAAAAATACAATGCTTCAAGCAAAGCTCGAACTGATGTAGTTGCAGGAAATTTATCACAACAAAATATCGATAAGATCAGAGAATACGCCTTAAAAGCATTTACAGGTATGAAGTTACGTCATTTGTCGAGAATTGACTTCTTTTTAACGGATGACGGTGAAATTTTATTAAATGAAATTAATACCTTCCCTGGTTCTACACCCATCTCAATGTTTCCAAAAATGATGCAAAATCATGGTGAAAATTTTACCGACTATCTCGTTGGCAATATTGAAACGCAGTTAACATCTCTTAATACCATTCGTTAATTTGATTAACTGTTAGCGGGACATATTAATCGAAATAATATTGGAGAATGTTTGCTGTTGGCCAGCATTTTCCAATTCATCGCGCCATGGGTTCTCTTGAACTTTCACCATGTAAAAGTGTTCTCTATAGGTATCAGTCACAAAGGCAATGCCATGCTGCATTAACTCATAATGTATATCGTGAACAAACACCAAAGAAAAATTTTGTCTCCCAGTTAATTGATTAATATCTTCGCGGGTTAAACTCACCCCAGTTTCCAACTGCTCAAATTGTAATTTAAGCCAATTAGCAAAGTCTTTAGAACTTACCATCGACATAGTCACCTCCAAACAAAGCCCAAATATATTTCAGCGGATATCTCATCCGTTGAGAGCTAGCTGAATAGTCAAAGTATAGTTTGTTATGGAAATGTTGTTTTGAAAGCAGACAATTTATAGACTAAAAGGACATGAGAGTAATACTTTAGTGCTCAATCATTTCAAGTTCAGTGACACTACGCTTAATGGGTTAATGCCGAAATGTTCAACCAATTCATCCGATATCCCATTGTTATTTATTAATAATAGGCCTTTAAAAATTTTGATTTATGTAATTACTGGTCATATATCTGCGTCAATTATCACATTATTGTCAAATTAATGACTAAAAGGGTTGATTTAAACGTACTGTAATAAGATTATTGAGGTTGCTACTTTAGTAGTAAAATTTTCACATTCAAAGCATATTATTAAACATAAGATTACATTAATAGGAATAAACAAATGCTCAAACAACTCTGTGTGATTATGTTGTTGGCTCTAGCAGGATGCAGCTCTAATAACCATTTCAGTGATATCGCAACTTCTAATGTCGCTGGACAATACTTCAACGATGATGGTTTCGGCAACCAAACTAACCTGATTTTACATGAGAATGGTCGCTACGAATCTACTATAGAAGGAGTGGCTGGAGTTACAAGTTATTCACAAGGAACTTGGTCAAACATAGGTAATAAGATTTCTTTTTCACCAGAAAGTAATTCAGATAAATTAAAGTTATCCATACAACCTATGGAAGTTGTTGAACAAAACCATGAGCTATTACTAGTACCTGTTAGAAAAGTTAACCTTCATCAGCAATTAATGGCAAACTTTGGAAAATCCACTTATACATACAATCGCTAAAACTTTAAAATATTGTATTAGCCTACCTACAAGGAAGCACCGTAGTCTTCATTAATCCTCACCATAAAACCATCTTGATACATTGAATTCAGTGCCTCAACTAATGCATCATGCTTTGACTCTTCTAACTCTCGATTACACGCCATAGCTCTCAGTGCAGTATAAAAAATCAATTCAGGCTCACCCAATTGCACTTTAGATTGATCCATAATGGTTTTGGCACTAATGATTTCAGATGCCCAAAGTTGAATCCTATCTCTTTGTAGCTTCTTAATATTGAGATTATCATCGTTGGTCAGTTGTACTTGATATTCAAAAGACGTTAAGTATTCTCCAATCCCACTTCCTAAAAAGGTGCCTATTGAATAGGGTTTTGCATCTTGTAAGGTAATTAATGGTAAGGATTTATCCTTGGCACTAAACAAACCGTAACGTGAAATTAATATTGGTCCTACCCAGCGAAACTCACTCTCTCTTTGCTGGGTTCTATCAATGGGTAACACACAAACACCTTGGCTGCGTGACGTCATGGTCAATCCTCTTTTCAAAGGATTAAAAATAATCTTATAGTCAATATCTGCCCGAGAGAATAATTCATCAATGATTTCTATAATCATACCTTTATGAGTAGTATCGGTTTGCTCTGCATAAGGTAAGTGTTGATAGGTATAAATGGTAATCTCTTCTGCCTCGACCCATTTAGGAAAACAGAACAATAATGAAAGTAAAACCCATGTTTTTCTACCAAACATTGATTGCCTCCTCAAACGGTAAGGTTTTACCTTTTACTGACGTTTCCTTGACTGGTTTCGGGGAGCCTGGTTGATTTAGCCAGAAAGAAGGTGAAACTTTAGGGTTCACTTTAGGACCACATGTCATCTTGCTTGATTGGAGCTTAATAAGATGCTCATCAATTTTTTCAGCTAAGTTATTCATGCCTTGGGCAACACTGACTTCGCCCGTCAAAATGTGGCTTACGGCTTGCCACCAGTAACCTGCCATCCCAGGATAATCAGGTACATTGGTTCCCGTTGGAGTCCACACATTGCGTGCTTGACTACGATAAAACTCAACGAGCCCGCCTAAATACTTTGCCTTATCAGTCATATAATCAGAATCAATATCTGAATGACGGATTGGTGTTGACCCAACAATTGTTTTTCTTAATGATACCGTTTTAGATACAACAAATTGCGCATATAACCACGCCGCGAGTTGTTGCTCTTTTGGTGTATGATTTAAAAATGTCCAAGCTCCAGTATCTTGATAGCCAGACTTCATACCTTGTTGCCAATACTTCCCTACCGGTGATGGTGCAACTCGCCATTTGGGCGTGCCATCTTGATTCATCACAGGTAAACCTGCTTGGGTGAAATCAGATACAAATGCGGTGTACCAAAATATTTGTTGAGCAATATTGCCTTTTGCCGCCCAATCTCCAGATTCTGAAAACGTCAATTGCTGCGCTTCAGGTGGTGCATACTCTATTAACCAATCTTTGTATTTTTCGACCGCATAAATAGCTGCTGGGCTATTTAGGGCGCCACCTCGTTCAATACTTGCACCAACTGGATGGCAATCTTCAACTCTGATCCCCCACTCATCCACAGGTAATCCATTAGGCAGGCCTTTATCACCCACCCCTGCCATAGAAAGCCACGCATCCGACATACGCCAACCTAGAGATGGATCTGATTTACCGTAATCCATGTGGCCATAAACCTTCACTCCATCAATAGAATGAATATCATGGGTAAAAAAATGAGCAATATCTTCATAGGCCTGCCAATTTTGTGGAACACCCAATTTATAACCGTATTTGGATTCGAATAATGCTTGATAAGTTGGATCTGCAAACCAGTCACTGCGGTACCAATATAAGTTGGCAAACTGCTGATCTGGTAATTGATAAATTTTACCATCAGGGCCTGTGGTAAATGCCAGCCCAATGAAATCATTCAGTGCAAGAGTCGGCAGAGTATACTTCGCAGCGTGATCGTTCATTAATTCAGTGACAGACTTAATATTTTGCTGTCGGAAATGACTACCAATTAAGTCACTGTCACTGATATAGGCATCATACAAACGCTGACCAGTCATTAGCTGAGCAGATAGCTTCTTAATCACGTCATCTTCATTAGTTAACTCATGGATGACATGAATACCCGTAATGTCATAAAACGCTTTTGCTAATACGTTAGATTCATATTGATGAGTTTTAATACGTTCTGAGATGACACGTATTGTCTTGCCCTTAAACGGCGCAGCAGTATCTCTAAACCACAATAATTCTCGTTTTTGCTGTTCGATTGATAATGTTGATGGTTGAAACTCAGATTCGAGCCAAGTGAGAGATTTAAAGTTCAGCGTGTCATTTGCAACATGACTACTGGCAGTATTGCTTGTTAGCTCAGATAAGTCAGTCTGAAGTTGAACAGGGGTAACAGGTTTTTCTTCTGTCCCCTCAATTAACGCTAATAGGTTTACTTGAGACTCAGCATACAAAGGGGTAATTGACATCAGAGCTAATAAACCCAACAGGCTAATTAACCATTTAAAGGAGGATCGAGAAATGTTTCTTTGCATGCTTCCTCTTCAGTTATTGATGTCAAAAATAGAAGGTGTGATTAACTACAACTACGACTGCAATTACAACTGAATCATTAATATATTTAATATACGTTAACCAAATAAAAAGGCCAGCATATGCTGACCTTTATTAGTGAATTTAATGATTTATTCAAATCAAATAATCATTAAAACCCTTCAACTCCAGCCATGTCAGGCAATTGGTGAGCAATCCCTTTATGACAATCAATACAGGTTTTTTCACCACTGGCTAATGACGTTGAATGCATTGCTGACGCACGCTTAGACTGACGAGTAAAGTCCATATAATCAAAGTTATGACAGTTACGACACTCTAGTGAATCGTTAGCTTTTAAACGATCCCATTCATGCTCAGCTAGCTCTCTTCGCTTAGCTTCAAATTTTTCCCGAGTGTTTATCGTACCAAAAACTTTACCCCAAACTTCCTTAGAAGCCTGCATTTTACGGGCAATTTTATCCGTCCAGTTATGAGGGACGTGACAGTCAGGGCACGTCGCACGTACACCACTACGGTTAGTGAAATGAATGGTTGTTTTCAACTCTTCATAGACGTTATTTTCCATTTCATGGCAGCTAATACAGAAAGCTTCAGTATTTGATACCGATAACGCCGTATTAAAACCACCCCAGAAAATAACACCAGCAACGAAGCCACCAAGAGTCAGAAAACCAAGACTATAGTGAACACTTGGACGGCGAATAACCTTCCAAATCACTTTAAGATTTTCTAGTAGTTTTGCAATCATACTTGCTCCTAGTGCTCGTTCTTAGCAGCGTTTTTCATTAAATGTTTTACATCAATGAAATCATTTTCTACCAATAACTTGGCATCTAATTGCGATACATGACACTGGGTACAGTAGTAACGACGAGGCGATAAAGATGCCAAGAAGTTATTTTCTCTATCCATGTAATGCGTCACACTCACCATAGGTGCTTGGGAATGTCCTGTGCTATTCCTAGCATGACATTGCATACATTTGTTGACCTTCAAATCAATCTGGTAACCGTCA
The DNA here is from genome assembly GCF_001401775.1 of Shewanella sp. P1-14-1. Classification (NCBI taxonomy): domain Bacteria; kingdom Pseudomonadati; phylum Pseudomonadota; class Gammaproteobacteria; order Alteromonadales; family Shewanellaceae; genus Shewanella; species Shewanella sp. P1-14-1. The sequence continues at coordinate 73,333 of NZ_LKTL01000007.1, forward strand.
ATACGATGTGGAATGATCGGAGGTTGCATTGGGTAATTACGCACTTGCTTAACATCAGAGTTAATCACCTTCTGCATAGCAGGAGGTGTTGGCTCAACATCAATTGGGGCAAGGCGCAAAGTAGCAACTTTATCTTCTGGTATTGGTGCAGTTTCAGCTAATGAGCTAAAAGAAAGACCCAACAAGACAATTACTGATAAAACGTTACGTGTTTTCATGGTCATTCTCCTTAAGCTTTGACAATCTTAACCGCACATTTCTTAAAGTCTGTTTGCTTTGACAATGGATCTGTCGCATCAAGCGTTACTTTATTAATGAGCTGGCTAGCATCAAACCAAGGAACAAACACTAAGCCCATTGGTGGCTTATTACGACCTCTGGTTTCAACACGAGTCTTAATTTCACCACGGCGAGAAATCACTTTAACTTCATCACCTCGACGTAACCCACGCTTCTTAGCATCATCAGGATGCATAAAACACACTGCATCAGGGAAGGCTTTGTAAAGTTCAGGGACACGCTGAGTCATAGAGCCTGAATGCCAATGCTCTAGAACACGACCGGTCGATAGCCAAATATCAAACTCTTCATCTGGCATCTCTGGTGCGGGCTCATAAGGTAATGCAAAGATAATAGCTTTGCCATCAGGCTTACCATAAAACTCGAACCCTTTACCTGCCTTAACATAGGGATCCGCACCTTCACGATAACGCCATTTGGTTTCTTTGCCGTCAACAACAGGCCAACGTAAACCATGCTCTTCGTGATAACGATCAAAGTCAGCTAAATCATGTCCATGACCACGACCAAATTCAGCGTATTCTTCAAACAAGCCTTTTTGAACATAGAAACCAAAATGTTTTGCTTCATTGTTCATGTATTTAGGATCGGTATCGCTTAATGGGAACTTCTCAACATTGCCATTTTGGAACAAGACTTCGAACAATGTTTTACCCTTATATTGAGGGTTAGCAGCAAGCACGTCTTTTGACCATACTTCATCAGTCGTAAAGCGTTTTGAGAACTCCATTAACTGCCATAAGTCAGACATCGACTCACCCGGTGCTTGTACCATTTGATGCCAAAACTGAGTACGTCGTTCAGCGTTACCGTAAGCACCTTCTTTTTCAACCCACATTGCTGAAGGCAATATCAAATCAGCAGCTTGGGTTGTCACAGTTGGATAAGCATCCGATACAACGATGAAGTTTTCAGGATTACGATAACCTGGTAGCCCTTCTTCATTCATGTTGGCTGCAGCCTGCATGTTGTTGTTCACTTGCACCCAGTAGCAATTTAAATCACCATCTTTAAGACGACGATTTTGCTCAACTGCGTGATAGCCAGGTTTAGGCGGAATAATCCCGCTTGGAATATTCCAAATGTCTTCAGCAAGTTTACGATGCTTAGGATTTGTGACCACCATGTCAGCAGGTAAACGATGTGAGAAAGTACCCACTTCACGTGCAGTACCACACGCAGAAGGTTGACCAGTCAATGAGAAAGGACTGTTACCTGGGGTTGAAATTTTTCCGACCAGTAAGTGAATGTTGTAGATTAAGTTATTACACCACACACCACGAGTATGTTGGTTAAAGCCCATGGTCCAGAATGATGTAACCTTCTTTTTAGGGTCGGCATACAGCTCGGCTAGCTCAATTAACTTGTGCTCTGGCACACCGGATAGCTTACTGACACTTTCAACATCATAATCTGCAACAAACTTAGCAAACTCTGCAAAATCAATTGGAGTTGAATCACCTGCTGTATCGACGTTTTTAGCTTTCTTTTGCAGTGGATGAGATGCACGTAAACCATAACCAATATCCGTTTCACCTTTTCGGAAATTAACGTGTTTATTGATAAAGTCTTGGTTCACTTTGCCGTTTTGAATAATGTAGTTAGCAACAAAGTTAAGAATGGCCAAATCGGTTTGCGGAGTAAACACAATAGGCAAATCAGCTAAATCAAATGATCTATGCTCAAAGGTAGACAGAACAGCAACTTTCACATGGGGAGCGCTTAGACGTCTATCTGTCACACGAGTCCAAAGAATAGGATGCATCTCAGCCATGTTTGAGCCCCATAATACGAATGCATCAGCCGCTTCCATATCATCGTAACACCCCATTGGTTCATCAATACCAAAGGTACGCATGAAACCACCTACAGCAGATGCCATACAGTGACGCGCATTCGGGTCAATATTGTTTGACCCAAAGCCAGCTTTCATAAGCTTAACTGCTGCGTAACCTTCCCAAACTGTCCACTGACCGGAACCGAACATGCCCACAGCGGTTGGCCCTTTAGCTTTAATGGTCTTTTTCCATTTTTCAGCCATGGTATCGAAAGCGGTATCCCAGCTTACTGGTGTGAACTCGCCATTCTTATCATATTGACCATTTGTCATACGCAGCATTGGCGTCTGCAGACGATCGCGGCCATACATAATTTTCGATAAGAAATAACCTTTAATACAGTTTAAGCCACGGTTAACTTCACTTTTAGCATCACCATGAGTAGCAACCACCTTACCGTCTCTAGTAGCAACAATGACTGAACAGCCCGTACCACAAAAACGACATGGCGCTTTATTCCACTCTAACTTTGTTTGCTCAGAACTCGTTATTAAATTACTTGCTGTCGCAGGTAAAGCCATTCCAGCAACGCCAGCAGCGGCAATCGCGGCATTGGCTTTCATAAACTCACGTCTGTTCATACTCATTCTTCACCCTCTTCTAGCTCTTCGCTTTGGTGATAAACCATAGTGGCACTTAACACACCAGGGATTGCGTTAATGGTCGAGATATCATCCATTAAAGAACGCTGAGTCGGTCCTTCAATTACCACGACAATTTTCATCTCATTGTTTACTGACAATTCAGCATTTTCCATCGCCATAATTTTTTGGCGAACTTCAGCCATTTGCTCTGGTTGAACTTGCACAATCAAACTGGTTACATGGATTTCTTTTTTGCTCATTAGCACTCATTCTCTATTATTTTTTGTTATTAATTAAAGACTAACCGGCACCTGGCGGGCCTGAAAGGATTTGACTAAACCAAATGGTAAAGCCAAGTGCACTGACTAAAAGTGCCGATAAAATAGGCGCTAAAAAAACCGTTAGGAAAATAAAGATTTTCAACTCTAAGCTTTTTTCGCTTTGTGGATCTGTACTCATGGAGCCTCCAGCAGAGGTTTCAAATGAAAGATATGTAACCTAGTTGTTACTGATCATGATTCGGAAGAATTTTATCTTTAATCAATGACTAAACTATATACTCACAAATTGGTAAAACGAATTTAAGTTGATCTAGATCATAAAATTCACCAAACATTGACCTGCATAGGTTTATATTGACCAAAATAATTAAACGGAAAGATGATGTTAGCGTTGTTAAATGCCAGTTTACGTTTTACACATTGTTTAGCACTTTAGTATATATAGCTGCTACACATAAAGTTATCAACTTGTTAATAGTATTTCGATGTAATTAAAATGACAGGTGAAAGGCATTCAGATAATGATATTTACATCACGTAAAAAGATTTGAAGGTGCTTTAATCAGCATAAATGAATACAAAAGAATCAATGACAACTGAATGAATATTCAATTGTCATTAATCAAAGTCCGTTTACACTAATTTATAGCGTAAAACTTTAAGGGATTTTTGCTCATCAATATCAGCAAAAATAGTCGGGTTATCTAGACGCTCGATAAATTGTAATGAAGGCGCCGTTTCAGATACTTGCTCCATTAAAAAATCGCATCCTAATTCAGGCGCATTCAAACAAAGCAATACTTCGCCGTTTTTGGCTAGCAGTTCAGGTAAACGGCGTAAAAGCCTTACATAATCTTTAGTTGCTACAAAACTGCCTTTTTGATTACTTGGCGGATCTGCAATAATTAAATCATAAGGGCCTAATTTAGTCAGTTTTCCCCACGATCTAAAAATGTCATGACCTAAGTAACGTGCCCCCGAATCAAAACCATTCAATAAATGATTCTGTTTACCAATACTTAAAGCACCTTTACTCATGTCCATATTAACAACGTCAGTCGCTCCCCCCTGTAAAGCCACAACAGAAAAAGCACAAGTATATGCAAATAAATTCAATACTTTTTTATCTTTACTTTGTGTCTTTACCCAGCGTCGTCCGTTAGCCATATCAAGGAAGATTCCGTGATTTTGGCCTCTTAATAAATGCACTAAAAATTGAGCACCATTTTCAGTGACAACATGTTTTTCTGGCACTTTACCTGCAACAACTTCCGTTATCGTTTGGCCAGCGTTGCGATATTGAAATACTAAATTAAACGCAAGATCACTATGGTATTTCTGCCATACCAGAGTAATGCATTCAATTAGCTCATTACGGTTAGTTTCATTTAACTCTTTAAAGCTAGTTAACAATAAAACAGGATTAAACCAATCTAAGCATAAGTGCTCTAGACCTTCAAAACGGCCACCTCTACCGTGAAAAATACGGCATAACTCATCGCTAAGTTGCGCTTGTGCTAACGCTTGAGTAAGCGGAAAGTCTTCTACTGAATTTATCTTCATTATCACTATTAATTTCTTTTACTGTATTTAGATGCAACACGTATTATTCGCATACGCATTGCCTTTAAAGTCCGGTCTCTACCTAAAAAGTAAGCCTTTATGCTTTACCAATTGGCTCGGATGTAAGCTTATCTGATGAGTCAATATCAATTTGCGGCTGATTATCTTCGTCTGAATCAACATCGGATAATAAAATAGCAAACCATTTGCCACTTTCACTCGACTCAAGTGCGATTTTTACAATCATGGTCAGTGGAACGGACAGCAACATACCGACTGAGCCTAATAGCCACCCCCAGAATATCAATGACAAGAAAACCACTAAAGTTGATAAGCCTAAACCACGCCCCATAAAGCGAGGTTCAACCACATTACCCATAACGGTATTCGTGCCCAAATATAATAAAGCTGTCATCCCAGCAGCACCTGGGCCGATTTGGATAAAGGCGAGTAACACTGCAGGAATAGCAGCAATGATTGAGCCGATATTTGGAATGTAATTTAATAGAAAAGCCAGCACTGCCCACAATAACGCGTAATCAACGCCGATAATGCTTAATCCAATACCAACAATAATACCGGTGCCAATACTGACTAAGGTTTTGATGACCATATACTGATTAACTGAATGCAGGAACTTATCAATCTGTTTTAAGCGCATATCAGGATCATCAACCGCTAAATGAAACTTCTTCGGTAATGACTGAGCTTCAAACAACATAAAGATAACGGTCAAAATAATTAAGAATAAGTTAGCCATAACATTACCAAGCCCTGACAGCATATTCGTTGTCATGCTTAATGCCATACCTGGATCAAAATACTCCAGCACTTTATCTTTAGAAATATTGATATTTAACGCATTAAGTTTTTCAAGTACCCATGAAAACTGCTCAATAAGTTGTTGACGGTACATTGGCATTTGATTTGAGAATTCATTTATCGAACTGCCGACTAAGCTGGCTAACCACAACCCCATTAATACAATAAATATCATTAATAAAATGACCGAAAGCCATTTAGGCACTTTATATTGCGTCATAAAGTTGATTGCTGGATTACAAATTACCGCTAAAAATGCCGACAGTACAAACGGAACCACAATAGGACTAGCTGTTTTTATGCCTGCTAAAATGACCACGAGGCAAGCCATAACAGCAAAGCCGCGCAATGCCATTGATGAAGAGTTACCGCCACTCATAATGTAAATCCTTTCTATTGTCAGTATTGATGGTGAAGTTGGATCATCAGTTTGCTGCGCTACAAAAACGACTAAACATGAAAATAATGCTTAGTTCCATCTCGTTCAAAATCAATAACACAGCTTAATTGAATAAGGTTTAACCAGTAAACTGGCTTAATTATAATTACTTAGCATTATACTCATTATGCTTTATCAGGATATGAATAAATGAAAGCTAATTAATCCAATGGATAAAAATAGATTATCAAACTCAAGCTGTACCAAAGCTAAATATTCAATGAAAATATGTTTGATCTAGGAGCTTGATAAAGTCGTAAATATCTATAAGGTCTGCTTTTTTTTGCGCTAAATTAACTATAGCCTGAATAACAGATTAGTTAACTATCAATGTAAATCTACACGACAGGTAATGGTGAGTATATGAACATATTAATGACTGGAGCAACAGGGTTTGTTGGGCAACAATTAGTGAAACTATTGAGCCAAAGTTCTGAATCCCATCAGCTCACCATTATTACCCGAAACAGTCAGAATGCTAAAAACATATTAGGCAACAACCACCAATACCTCAATAACCTAGACAGCCTTCAACATCTAAATGAAATTGATTGTGTCATTAATCTTGCCGGTGAGCCCATTGTCGGTAAGCGTTGGAGCCACCAGCAAAAACAAAAAATTTGTAATAGTCGCTGGAATATTACCGCTAAACTAAGTCATCTTATTAAACAAAGTGATACGCCACCAGAATGTTTCATTAGTGCATCAGCGATTGGCTATTATGGCAGGCAGGGTTCAACGGCTGTTGATGAGCATAGCAAAGCTCACGACGAGTTTAGCCACCAAGTGTGCAATGAATGGGAACATTTAGCCTTACAAGCACAATCTGAATCAACTCGAGTTTGTGTCCTTAGAATAGGTATCGTCTTGGGCAAAAACGGTGGGGCCTTAGCCAAAATGCTACCGCCATTTAAACTTGGGCTGGGGGGGCCAATTGGTAAAGGAGTACATGGTGTAAGCTGGATCCATATCGATGACTTAACCGCACTGATATGGCATTTAATGTCGACGAAATCAGCCAAAGGGGTGTTTAATGCCACAGCACCAAACCCTATAAGCCATAAACAATTTGCACACTCTATCGGCCAGAGTTTAGGCAGACCCGCAATAATCCCAACACCGGTTTTGGCTTTAAGATTAGCCATGGGTGAAATGGCAGACTTAATTGTTGAAGGCCAATTTGTGATACCCAAAAGGACATTAGAAAGTGGTTTTCATTATCAGTACCCTGATATTAACCCTGCTTTAGATTCCATCCTTAAAACATAATCCTTGTAAAACAGTTATGCTTTAGCTTTTTACCAAGGTTTTAATTCTATTAATAAACCAGTCATACCTTTTGGGTTGTGGCCGGTGTTTTTTGCGGATCATAAATAAAGGCTCTTTTACGACCTTTGGCAAATTAGCCACGGTAATATTACCTTGCTCATAAACACTGTTTACTGCAAATTCAGGTAATACAGTAAATCCTAGCCCTTTTGTTATAGGCATCAATATTTGATTTAACTGATTAACGTAACTGGTTAACGGTATATCATCTGCTGAATAATCATCAAAATTACAGCTCATCACTTGCTGTAAATAATGCTTAGCATCTGGATGTGAAACCAAGCCTAATGATAATAACGTCTCAAAAGATAAGTCATCGGCATCAACAGACTTAGGTAACACCATGAGCAACTTCTCAAACCCAACTGGCGTGACTTCAAGCTCTGAATTTGACACAAATTGAGTAACGATGCCAATTTCTATGTCATTGTTTAGCACTTGTTCAACAATGCGTTTATTCGGCGCAGCTTCAATGGAAACATGTAGTTGAGGATGTAATAACTGGTAATCAATAAAGTCTGGATAAAGCCACATGGCTAGTGAGCCTGAACAAGCAAACCTGCACTCCCCGATAAATGCTGAATCAAGCTGTATATCACTTAATAATTGCTCTTGTTGCTTTAATAGCTGTTCACCATATTTCTGCAATTGCATTCCGGCATCGGTGAGTTCGAAACGTTTACCAAAACGCTGGATCAACTGCGTATTAAGTTGATTTTCTAACTTCTGAATATGCTGACTAACACCAGGTTGAGTCATAAACAATTTGTCAGCAGTTTGTGTAAAGTGACCTGTTTCGGCTAACTTTAAAAACGTTGTTAACCATTTTTGATTTATCATGATGATTCCATTAAACATTACCGGCATTGTCTATTGCCTTAAGCTATTAAGATACCATAATCATTAAAAAAGGAGAGCATCAGCTCTCCTTAAAATTAACGTGCATAAGAATAAAAGGGACATCAGCCCGCTTTTAGTAAATCACTGCACGAGCGATTCAATAGCTGCCTACAACGCCACATACCTAAAGTGGCAACCACAGCTGCACCGGATAAAGGTGCAATTGCCCACCAAGGCCAGTGCATGTATACAACTAATTCAAAAACTTGTGTTTTAAGCATATAAAGGGTGAATTCAGCAACAATCACCGCCAATATACCCGCTATTGCGCCCAATAAGGCAAACTCCAAACCGGTTGCAGAGCGCAGTAACCATCCAGATGCACCAAATGTTCTTAACACCGCCAATTCACGTTGTCTAGTGGCCATTCCCGCTTCAGTTTGCGCGATTAACACCAAGGCACTTGCCAATAATACTAACGCAAGCACTAAAGATAAGGATAGCGACACTTGCTCAATGATTTGACGTAACTGCCCCACCATAGCCCCGACATCAATCACTGATATCGTAGGGAATTGCTGGATTAATTGCAGCACGACTCCATTCGCCGTTAATTCACTGCCATTCGCTTGCAAATCTTCATCATTAAGATGAAAACTTGCCATAGAAGTATAAGAAAACGGCTCTAATGCTTTAGGCCTGAAAATCATAAAGAAATTTGGCTGTAAGGTTTCCCATTGCACTTGCCTAAAACTGGCAACCTTAACACTAAACTCTTGATTATCAATCGTATAAGTCATAGTGTCACCAAGGGATAAACCTAAGCGTTCAGCAACTTCGGCCTCAACTGACACCTCATCATCAGCTTGGTTAAACGTTCCTTCAATGATTTCATTATTAGGCGGAAGTGTTTCACGATACGTCAGATTCAGTTCACGTGAAATCCCAACACGTCCTTCAACTCCGTCTTTCTCTTCTTGACGAGAAATCAGTTCCTCATCGTTGATATGGGTTAAACGGCCACGGATCACAGGATAAATATCAGTTGCATTAATATTGTGCGTTGTTAAAAAATCATCCAATGGTTTAGTGTCTTCAGGAGCAATATTGACCAAAAAGTAATTAGGTGCATTTTCAGGCAACTGCTTTTGCCATTCATTTAACAAATCTTGTCTGAGAGCCAAAATTGTTAATAACAAAACAAGCGCACTACTAAAACCGACTAATTGAACCGCATTTTGTCTTGCTCGACGTCTAAGGCCTGCAAGTGCTAACTGAAACGGGTTGGTGGTTTTCATACCAACACTATGGCCTAAACGGATCATCACAAATCCAAGCACACTGAGTAACACACCTAAAAGTAATACCGCCAGCACCACGGTCATAGTTAACGCAATGCTTTTTGAATATAAATATCCCAGTAAGGCCATCGCACCAAGGCTCAATAGCAAGTGGAGCCACATGCCAAATTGTAACCCTTCTAATTGACGCTGAAGCACCCGTAAAGGTGGAATGGCTAATAGTCGCATTAATGGGTAGGCAGAGAACATAAATGCGCTGATCAATCCGGTACTCACGCCAAGTAACAAGGGTCTTGAATAGGGGGGAGAGTAAGCAGCAATTTCAGCAGGCAAGAATTGATTGATGGCTAAATCTAACATTACGCCACCAATTAACCCTAATACGATCCCCACTACAGTAACCAGCAATAGATGGGCACCAAACAGCATTCGAATTTGCTTTGCAGATGCGCCAAACGTTTTTAGCATCGCAACAACGTCATAATGACGTAGGCAATAACGCTGTGCAGCAATACCAATAGCTGCACAGGCAAGCGCAATACCTAATAAACTCGCTAATAATAAAAATCGCTCAGCACGTTTAACGGCTGATGCAATAGGTGAATCCCCAGATTGCACATCAGTCCAGCGCTGACTGTTATTCAGCAGTGGTTTAGCTTGGGTTTCAAATTGGGTTAACGCCGCGGCCTCACCAGAAAATTGGTATACATAACTGACACGGCTACCAGGTTGAATAATACCAGTAGCTTCAACATCATCTAAACGCATTAACAGCACTGGTGAAGAGGCAAAGGGATTAAAGCCAGCATCGGGTAATCGGCTGATTTCGGCAGATAAATTAAGTTCAGTATTACCCAGCTCCAGTGTGGTCGGATAGCCCAATAAGCCACCTAATCTATTTTCATACCATGCTTCACCAGTCTTTGGCAGTCCTTGGGTAACGCCTGATGATAATTCTATTTCTCCACGCAATGGATACCCGTCACCCACCGCTTTAATTGTCACCAGTTGAAAATTATCACCCGAATACACCATCGAGTTGAATTTCATGTTTGTCACATGTTGAATATTCAGTGATTCAGCTATGTTGAGCACTTGCTCAGACAGAGGCACAGGAGAATCAATAATACGATCTGCAGCAATAAAATTAGCCGCTTCACCATTAATAGCGACTTGTAAACGCTCACTGACTCTTGCTAAACCGCTCACCGATAACACGGCCAAGGTTATCGCCAATACAATGAGTACTAGTTGCCCTTGCATCAATTCTCGTTTAAATAAGCGCCAAGCTAATTGTAATTCCATTAGCTAACCTCCTCAGAAATCTCGTCAGCATGATTAACATGGCTCTCAGAGATATCTGACTCAGCATTTGGTTCTGATAAATGACCACTTTCCATCACTAATTGTCGCTTACAACGCTTGGCTAGCTCCAAATCATGAGTCACTAATACCAGCGTGGTATCACTTTCTTGGTTTAAGGCAAATAACATGTCTGCGATTTTGTCGCCATTAGCACTATCCAGGTTTCCTGTCGGCTCATCTGCAAATAATACTTTGGGCTCACAAATAAACGCACGAGCGATCGCTACACGTTGTTGCTCACCGCCAGATAATTGTTTTGGTAAATGTGTTAAACGATGAGAAAGCCCGACACGCTCGAGCATCTGCTCGGCTTTTTCGCGAGCTTGAGCCACGCCAGCAAGTTCTGCTGGTAGCATGACATTTTCTAACGCTGTGAGTGTGTCGACTAACATGAAAGACTGGAAAATAAAGCTGACTTTTTGTTTTCTAAGTGCCGCTTTTTGTTCTTCGTTTAATCCCGACAACGCCTGTCCATCAAGGAGTATTTCTCCAGATGTAGGTGTATCAAGCGCTGCAAGCAAACCTAATAAGGTTGATTTCCCTGAACCTGATGGGCCGAGAATCGCAATACTGTCACCTTGCTTGACATCCATATTAATGCCATTGAGGATAGTAAGCTCTCCCTCTTGGGTCACCACTGTTTTTTTGAGGTTAGTAACGTTAATGGCACTGGAATTATTTGCAAAAGTAGTCGACATACGATCCTTCTTATTTTTATCGGCTAAACGCCTGCGTTCTGCGGCGTTAATGGTTGTTGTTTCAACAATGTTTATTTCAACTTCTAGCTATGCTGCCACGATTTTAATCTTAGGTGATAGTCTAAGCGCAGGTTATGGCATGTCGGAAGAGCAAGGTTGGGTACAATTGTTACGTAATCAATACCCTGAACATGACATTATTAACGGCTCAGTTAGCGGAGAAACCACCGCTGGCGGTTTGCGTAGACTCCCAAGCTTACTGGACTCTAGCGCATTTGACCTTGTTGTCGTAGAGCTTGGAGGCAATGATGGCCTTCGAGGATTCCCTCCAAATAAGCTGAAATCAAATCTTACAAAAATCATTGAGTTGTCTCAAGATAACGGGGCAAAGGTTTTATTAACAGAGATTATGGTGCCACCTAATTACGGTCCAAGATATACCAGCATGTTCAATGATGTCTATCATCAATTAGCTGATGAATTCGATATCGAATTAGTGCCTTTTTTCATGTTAGAAATAGCACCAAACCCTGACTTAATGCAACGTGATGGCATTCATCCAAATGTTGAAGCTCAACCTCGAATTACGCAATGGATGCAACCCTGGATCATTAATGCACTTAAAAAGTAACAAAGGTTAAAATATTTCATTCAAAATCACTTAAAAAGTCTAAAAAAGTAATTTTATTTTAAGCTTTAATGATTAAACTGGATGTTAAATGGATTTGTTTAAAACGTTATAAATACCAATGATGCAAAGCACTTACTTTGCTTGTCATCTAAATTGGTAACACCCTATGGCTAAAAGGAAACATTATGTCCGTCAGTCGTCAAAAGAAAGTGTATTTACCGACCGCCACCCGTAAAAATCAATATATTACTGTTGGCTTTACCCTAACTGATGAATTATTAGCGTCATATAGTGATTTAACTAATTGCTATCAAGAGTTTAGTAAATTAGTTTTTCAAGTCGCTGATAAATATGAACTGTTTAATGTTCATGTGGTTGCAAGCGATAAACTCCCTATGGTGCGTTTTCACAGTGAGGCTTATTGCTTAACAACAGAAGAGCAATTACGCTTTTTCTACAACCCTGCACATCATGAAGCAAATCGTCTTCATACTTTGCCTGGTTACCGAGCTAAAAAGCTAAAAGTGGTTTTTCTTGCAACAGGTACCGAACTACGAAGTCATTCAGCTGAGTTTCACGCCAAAGTTCAACAGTTTTTAGCTGAGATCAAGCCGCTATTACCAGTTCAAGGTGTACCAACAAAAATACGAGACCACCAGCACATCTCTTATGACTTTTTTGCCAAAGCAAAAGGCTTAAAAGAATCCTATGCTTACAAACTACGTGCTGTAGATAGTCGCTATAAACGCCGTGAGTGTAACCTACCTGAGTCGGTTAGCGCGCTTAACTACGTCACGGTCAGCTTACCGATGGGGCGTCGAATCAAAAAGCAATTAGCAGCAGAAAATGCGACTAGTTTTGGTGAAAAATATCAACGTGTTGCTGACCACTTCATCAAAGCAACCAGCGATAATAAATTAAACCGTGTTGCCATGGTCGCTAATGGTAAAGTGCCTCTCGTCAGAAACAGTAAATACGAGCAGCTAAACAGCACTGCAGAATTCCAAATGGTTGGCTTTGACCCAAGTAATGCAGCACCAGACCCTATTTGCCATTGGGATGACACTAAGCTTGCTGAAGCTATCCGCTTTGTTATTGTCGCAGCTAAAGAAGACCAAAAAGATGAAGGCTATGGCCGCTTTATGAATCAAGTTCAAGATGCGATTCGTCAGTTCACCAATCAATTTGATATGGATAAAGAACACATTGATGTGATTGTTCGCTTCCATCAGCATTTAAGTTATAAAGCGTAATATCGGCAACCTTAATTACTGATTGCTGCTATCTAACTTAAAAGTAAGCTAATTAGTAGATTATTTAAAACGACAGCATTGGCTGTCGTTTTTGTTGAATAATCCATTTTCAAAACAAGTCATTCATAGAACCAAAAAACATATGTTATAAAAATGTGGCCAGATTTCACATTGATTAACAAATAACAAACAAGGCATGTTGGAGTCATACGAATCTAATCGTATCCACTCCATCGGCGGAACAGATAGGAGTAGGAAGATATAATAAAAAGCAGGAGATGCTATGTTCAACAAGAAAATGCCTTGGCTGGTACCTACCCTTGTAGCAACAGCCGTTACGCTAAACCTAAGTGGTTGCGGTTCAGATGATGATGAACCAACCGTTACCGAAACCCCATCCGTCGTTCAGCCACCAGCAGAAACTGGCCCCACTTTCCCAGAAGGGGCAATAATGGTTGAAGCAGGTGATAATCTCACCATCAGTATTCAAGAAGCCTTAATTAATGCCCAGAGTAACGATGTCATTGTCCTTCCAAAAGGTAATTTTATAATAGAATCAACATTATTGTTTGATGGTGATGTCGACGGCGATGGCAGTTTTGCTAAAAACATTACCATCATGGGCTATGGGCAAGACGAAACCGTTTTAGATTTTTCAGAAGCCAATTCGGGTGATGGCATATTCGTTCAAAATGCCGTCAACATCATTATTCAAGACTTATCAGTAAATGAAGCAAAAAATAACGGTATTAAACTCAAAAATACCAACGGCATAATTTTACGTCGCCTTGCAACTGTATGGGAAGGTGAGTTAGATGAGGGAAATGGTGCTTATGGCCTTTACCCTGTTGAGTGTGAAAACATTTTAATCGAAGACACTTATGTACGAGGTAGTGCCGATGCCGGTATTTATGTCGGGCAATCACAGTACATCGTTGTCCGTCGAAACATAGCAAAAGAAAACGTTGCCGGTATTGAAATTGAAAACTCAAAATATGCTGATGTTTATGACAATGAAGCTATGGGCAACACAGGCGGTATTTTAGTATTTGACCTACCAATTAATAACCACCGCTATGGGTCAAGTGTTCGTATTTTTAACAACAAAGTATACGATAACAATACCTTAAACTTTGCTAATGCATCCTCTAATCCAGCTGGTGTTCATATCGTACCACCCGGCACAGGGGTGATTGTGTTGTCCACCGATGATGTCGAAATTTTCAATAACGAAATCACTAACCACGACACTGTTGGTCTCACCATTTCAAGCTTTTTCATTGCCGAGCCCGATATCAGTACCTTTGTCGGAAATTACGGTCAACCGGGCCAAGCCATCGATGATGGTTGGCGCCCTACTCCTCGAAATATTTCAATCCATGACAATGTCATCACAGATTATGGCCAAAAACCAAAAGGTTATTTAATTGAAGACATTATCAAAGCTTATGTACTAACCCATGGCGCATTACCGGGTATTTTATATGATGGTTTGGGTGAAATGTTGTCAAATAATGGCACCGCTGCATACCTAGGGCTACAAGAAACACCATTCAACCCTGATGGAAGCGATAATGTCTGTGCCCAAAATAATGGTGATGTAAGTTTAGGACGGTTATTTGCCAATAGTAATACAGACATGAACATCGCTGACGTCTTATATGAAAAAACACAAACAGACTTAATGAATTGTGCCCAAGTCAGCCTACCGGTTCACACTGTGACTTTCGGTGATGAAATATTTGGTTGTGGTGTGGATGATGATACTGAAGGCTGTGATGGCGGAAACTTAATCGGTGGAGGCGGCTCTATTGGCGAAGGTGAAGGTGGCCTTGAAGGCGATGGGGATCTGAGCCTATGTACTGCATCTGGTGATAACGTCAGCTGGGATGCTTTACTAAAAGCTAACTGCCCTAAGTTATCGGACTACAACTTATTTGCAGATATGACCAACCCAACAGCGTCGCCAAACTCGAACGGTTTACCGTACGATCTTAACACGCCTTTATTTACTGACCATGCCACTAAATATCGCTTTGTATATTTACCTGATGGCACCAAAGCCGATTACACAGAGAATGAGTCTTTTGACTTCCCTGTAGGGACTGTCATCAGTAAAACGTTTGCCTTACCGCAAAACACTAATAACCGCGGCTTTGCGAATGAAGATGTGATTGAAACCCGTTTGCTTATCCATCGCGAAACAGGTTGGAGCGCCCTACCTTATGTATGGAAAGCCGATAAATCTGATGCCATGTTGGCAAAAGCTGGTGCTATCCAAGGTAAGCAAGTCACGCATAATGGAGAAATGTTAAACTTTGATTATGTTGTACCGAGCATGAATCAATGTAAGCAATGCCACCAATTCAAACCTGATGCCGACAGTAATGCGGTGTTCATGCCTATTGGTCCAAAAGCTCGTCACTTAAATCGTGATTATGCCTACAGTGATGGCGTCATGAACCAACTATCTAAATGGCAAGCAGCAGGAATATTACAAGGGGTACCTAACATAGCCGATGTAGATAAAGTTCCAGAATATCAAGATGGCGATGAATTAAATATTGCATCAATGTCAGATACTGAACTCATGGCAGCAGCTAAAGGTTACTTAGACATTAACTGTGCGCATTGTCATCGCCCCGAAGGTAATGCATCTAATACAGGTCTTAAATTAGAGTATTGGAGAAGTTATGACGATGACGCAGGTTTCTCGCACGGCACGTGTAAGTCTCCTGTTGCCTATGGCGGTGGCAGTTTAGGCTATGATGTTGTGCCAGGTAAGCCTGAAGAGAGTATCTTGCACTTCCGTATGGAGACCAATGACCCAGGTGATAGAATGCCAGAAATTGGTCGTAGCTTGTCCCATGATGAAGGTGTGGCACTTATTAGCGAATGGATCAAGCGACTACCTGCTGCGTCTTGTTCTTAGACTAGCAGTAATCTATAGAGGATGAGCGAGTTTCATCCTCTTCTTTTCATCCGCAATTTATTAACCCACTGCATTAAACCAGCAACATCCAATTCAAGCCACCGCTAACACTAGGATACTCTCGATGCCGCATTGTCCTTTATTCATTCAGAAAAAATTATTCATAAAGCTGTTAATCATAATGACCGCTTTCACATTAATGGCATGTGGCGGCTCAAACTCAAGTGACACAGATACCAGCTCAACAACCCCATCACTCCCAGATACAACACCAACGACTCCCGCTCAGCCAGATGATTCTAATGATGTTTGTTTGCGAACCAGTACTGAGCTAAATTGGGCGGCATTAATGGCTAAAGACTGCCCTCAATTAAGTGATTACGGCTTATTTACCGACCCTAGTATCCCCACTCAATCACCGACAGAACCTGGAATAGCATATCAATTATCAACGGAATTATTCTCCAATTATGCCAGTAAATACCGTTTCCTATTCGTACCTGACAACCAGCAATTAACTTACATGCCAGAGCAGGTTTTTGATTTGCCAATAGGCAGCGTGTTAGTTAAAACATTCGCTTTGCCTTTTGATACACAAGCAACAGGCGAAGATAACGAAAAGTTAATCGAAACAAGACTATTAATCCATCGAGAAACAGGCTGGACTGCCCTTGCTTACCAATGGCAGGCAGATGACAAAGCCGAATTAATAATTGCAGGTGCTAAAGTGGCACATACGCTTAATAATCAAGGCGAGTCCATTAGCTTTGACTACGCTATCCCCAGTAAAGTTGAGTGTAAAATTTGTCATCAAACAACACATTTGGACACCAGTATTATTCATCCTATCGGTCTTAAAGCCCACTTACTCAATCGAGAAATAGCAACACAAACGGGTATACAAAATCAATTAACCTTATGGGTTGAAAAAGAGTTACTCAGCAGTATGCCGGCACTCGACACAGTCGATAAGTCTTACCCTTTGCATGATAGTTCCGCCTCTTTAACAAATCGTGCCAAAGGTTATTTAGATATCAATTGTGCTCATTGTCATCACGAGGGCGGCTTTGCCAGTATTTCTGGTTTAAGACTGAATTATAACGTCGACCATACTTCATTCGAATACGGTGTATGTAAGCAACCTCCTGGCTGGGATGGTGGGCCAAATGGTTTGGCTTACGATATTGTTCCCGGAAATGGAGAGCGCTCAATTGTTCATTATCGCCAGCGCTTAAATGCGCCAAAAGATAGGATGCCACCAATAGGGCGAGAAATCATTCATACCGAGGGAACAGAGTTAATCAAACGTTGGATAGATAGTATGTCGCCGACCATTGGGCTTTGTGAGTAAAACGGGATTACTCCATGTGTAACTGGTTAAGCCTTAAAAAATGTCCAGGAGGATAACCTAACCAATGCTTAAAACTCTGCCTAAAATGACTAACATCGCCATAACCAAGGGTTTCAGCAATATCTTCAATAGGCAGTTCATCAGCTAAAATAAGGTTAATTGCTGCTTGGCATCTCACTTGATCGACTAATTTTTGATAAGTCGTGCCAGCAGCGGATAGCTTTCGCCTTAGGCTTCGATCACTCATATGCATGGTTGATGCAAAGGGTTCTAATTTGGGGGGAGTCGGCATACAAGCTCGTATATGAGTTAACACCTCGTCAATGAAAGAAATACCATCAGGTACCACTATTTGAGAAAGTTGATCAAATTGATAATCAAGCGGCGTTTTCAACACATCAAGATTGATCCCCCATTCAAAAAAATCACAATCAAACGTCATTTGGGCCCCAGTAATTTGGCTCAAAAAAACTGTGGCATGCGGCGCAGAGGCAAAATGAATTTCGTCAATATTTACTGACGCTTTAACGAGTTGCCTTGCAGCACCCAATAACGCACATACGCTATGTTGAAACTGAAAAGAAAATTTATCTGCAGAGACTTTCCCCGTATTAAGCCAGCGTATCCAAAGTGTTGAGTCTTCTACTCGTATAAGTGTATCGGCGAAACTGCCAGCAAGATCGGGATTTTTAATGACAAACGTTAAGCATTCACCCAAGGTAGTGAACTGGTCAAAGAAAGGAAGTAATACATCGAGCGTTGAAACTTGGTAACTTGCCCCTAGTCTAGCGCCGATTTCATGTTCTGGGCTTAAAGTGCGTAATTGCTCCATCGCAAACTCAACTTGCCATACATAAACAAACTGCATAGCGCTGAGTTCCGATGGCCCTAAGCCCAGTTGCTGGTATATTTCATTAGCAACACTCTCACCGAGGTGAGTTTCAATAAAGTTCAGTAAATTTCTCAATTCAAAAGCGGGATAACATTGGTCACCCACCATCATATTGGCTTTATATCCTGACTCTTGTTGCATTTATACCCTTGTTATTTAATTGTGCTTTCGCGTTCCATCAAACGATTAATAACACCATCAACCGATAATGACGCTCCATGTGCGATTTTATCAGCGAGCTTTTTCTTCATTTGATATTTAATTTTAATAACTTGATGCTCTTTAACTAAACTCAAAATAACGTCATCACTGGTAGAAATAGCATCAATTAACCCTAGCTCAATAGCTTGCTGACCATACCAATGCTCACCAGTTGCGACCTTAGCAATATCCATTTCGGGGCGATATTTACTCACAAACTCTTTGAATAAAACATGAGTTTCTTCAAGCTCTTCTTGAAACTTCTCACGACCCTCATCTGTATTCTCACCAAACACAGTTAATGTGCGTTTAAAGTCACCAGCTGTATGCTGCTCATAGTCGATATCATGTTTTTTAAGTAAACGACTAAAGTTTGGTAATTGCGCAACAACGCCAATAGAACCAACGATAGCAAAAGGAGCGGCATAAACTTTATCTGCGACACATGCCATCATGTAACCACCACTGGCAGCCACTTTATCAATACAAATTGTCAGTGGAATATTGGCTTGTTTTAATCTATCTAGCTGACTTGATGCCAACCCATAGCCATGGACCATGCCACCGCCACTTTCGACATTCACTAATACTTGGTCATCTTTTTCTGCTATGGTTAAAATCGCAGTGATTTCCTCACGTAAAGAAGCAACTTCGCCAGCATCAATGCTGCCTTTAAAGTCGATAACAAACACCTTTGACGGCGTTGTTTCATCTTTTTCAGCCGCTTTTTCGTCAGCTTTTACTTGCTTTTCGTAAGCCTTGTATTGTTTTTTAGAGAGCAGTTCTTCCTTTAACTCTTTTTCTAGCTGTTTAAGCTCATCGGTCATGTTCGTTAACTTTAGCTCACCTTTGTCTGCTTTTTGTTTCATGCTGCTAGCTAAAACAACAATGACAACTGCAAGGATGGCGACAACGATAGTGACGGCTTTAGCGAGAAACATGCCGTACTCAGATAAAAACTCCAAAATACACTCCATAAAGAAAAACGTTATTAGCGCTATCTTAGCAGGAACTTAAACCATGTAGACAATAAAAAACCCAGCTAGTGCTGGGTTTTTAATCAATTAACGATGAAATATCATTAATTAGCTACAAGGTACAAGCACATCAGGATTATCAACAAGAATCGTCGCAGCCCCTAAGCCTGCAGTCTTGGCAAAAGCAGCAACTTGAGATTGCATTTCAACTGTTGCTAGTGCAGCCATGCCATCAGTGACGCCATCAATTTCATCAGGGCTCACTAGCGAGCTGTGATGACCTTTAGCGAAACGAACAACACCAGAACCTGCATTAGTTGAACTGACACAACCTAGACCTAAACCAGAGATTAACGGCTCAGTACCTGATAATGGGAAACCTTCAACCATATTAGGTAATACTTGATCAGGTAAGTTACCCGCACCATCTCCTGCGACTTCAATAAGGTGCACAGGTAATTGTGTATCAGCAAGTGCTGCTGCATGGTTTAATGGGTCTGCTGAGTCAACCGCCGTTTGTACTGCGAAAGCGAATGTTGGAATGAAGGCAGAGTAAACGGCTTGAACTAGTGCTTCATACTCAGGTGTACCAGGCTCATAGCCCGCTTCATTAGCTTCTTCAACTAACTCCATGAATGCTTCAGTACCTGTCACAGTATCAAATAATACTGGTCCAAAAGTAGCTGAACCAGCAAATGAACCTGCTAGACCACCTGCTGGTGCCACTAATGATGCCGCATTAATACCATAAGCATTAGGTAATTCAGTACCCGTTGTAGGGTCAACTAAACCAGTTGAAGCGTACGTTGATAACGTCGTACCTACAATGCCACCTAAGCTTAAGCCTTGTGCACTGATTTTACTGATATCAAATACTTGCTGACCACCCGCTTGAGCAATTTCTGTATACATACCTGTTAACAGTAGACGTAAACTTAAATGATCAAGGGTTGCTTGACGGAAGTTATCACGCACAGTAAGCGTACTCGCCACATTGACAAAAACTAATGGGTTACCGTTGGCATACTGAGGACCAAACAACTCGCTCGTTGCCGAGATGTCGTAAACGCCATTACCTGTTGCATCGTATGAGCGATCGCCATGAAGTGGCATATCAATCGCAATCGTCGCAACACCAGCTGCAGCATAAGTACCAGCGTACGCTAATGCCATTTGCTTAGTTCCACCAAGACCATGTAAAGCCATAACCGTTGGCCAACCATTCGTCGGTGCAGCAAAAGGTAATCCAGCTTGTGCACTAAATGCCGCCAATTTAGCCGCATTTGGTAAGGTGATCTGAACTGTAACGTCTTCATAGCCCATTATGGCTGGGATAGGGTTAAACTTGGTTAAATGTTTAGTTGGATCGGCATCAGTACCGTCGTCTAACTTCCAAATTTTACCTGCCATAAGCGCAGGATTTTGCAGCGCAGCAGCTGGGTCAACGCCTTGAGCGACAGCTTGAGAACTAAAGTTAGCAACACTCATTGAGCCAGAATCAAGTGCTAATAATACTGAAACAGGACTATCACCATAAGCATGCCAACGACCATTTGGCGCTGTCGGTGCACCATCAACAATCGGAATTGTACAACTAGCAGAAGAACAATCACCGTAAATAGGCATACGAACTACTGCAGTATAAATTTCTGCTATGTCAGAAACGACATAAGCAAGGCCATCTTCAACCGTTAAACCTGCCGCTTGCGCCACAGTAACCACACCACCGATTCCGTTATCCATTGGCATTGGAGGCTGAACAAATGCAGGCTTGTATGGATCGCTTGAAGCCATTAACAATTTAGTTGTCTCGTAAACATCTGCAACAGACTGCGTAGTGAATAAACCTGAATAAGAAATAGTTTCAGCATCTACACCGTGTTCAGCAGCTAACCCTTTCTCGTAGCTATTCACTAAACCTTGAAGTAAAAGTTGCTCATCAGTTTCTAACGGCTTAGTGTCAATATCGAGTTTAAGTAATGTATAAGTACTCGATGGCTCAATAGAACGACCTGCAGAATCTTGAATAAGATCCGTCGTTGCATAAATATATGATTGATTAGGTTTTAAGGCTTTAAGCGGCACAATGGCAATTGTGTTACCTGAAGCTTGCGCGATGAAGTCAACGCCAAACTGAAGTTCTGCGCCAATCTTACATGCTGAAAGTGTTAACGCATCTGAACACTCTGGATCAGTTGATAATGCGCCACCAACAGTTGCTTCAAATAGGAGCACAGCGCCAGCTTGGAAAACAGAAGCGGCATCGATTGTTAACATCTCACCTGAATTATCAGTCGCAAGATCCACAGTGATTGAAATTGGAGATGTTGTAGACCAACCATCTAATGCACCTAAGGCAAGAGTTGGGTCAACATAGTCAATACCGTCTTCACCAGGAATCGCTAACGTTCCATCTGTTGTACCGTTAAATAAAAGGTCATTTGGTAATGGCACTTCACCTGCTGCAGGATCAAATACCATTTGCGAGAATGGAATGAGTGGCTCGACAGAATCTTTTGCTTCATTTGTACTATCTTCACTACAGCCGCTGAGCCCAAGAGCAGATGCAATAGCAACACCCAATATGAGTCTTTTCATCTTTTTTCCCCAAATCTTGTTGTAATAATTTTAATTTCCCCAAAAATTGGTCACAATAGCGTAAACACATGACCATAAGGACATATTTTTGTCCTTAACTCATCTCAAGTTAACGTAAAATTATTGAGTTAGCTACATATTTGTTACATGCGAAAGTGCTACACGTTAACATTTATCAGTCATTTGTTTAAAACGAACGTTTATCTTTTGTTCGAATCTAGATTTGACGTGCTTTTGCGGCCGAAGGAAAAATTGAACCATGTTGGAATATCAAGCTAAAAAAGATTTACTAAAAAATAAAACAATTCTTGTTACTGGCGCTGGTGCTGGGATAGGTCGTGTTGCAGCAATTAATTTTGCAAAACATGGTGCTACTGTCATATTACTAGGTAAAACAGTCAAAAAATTAGAAGCCGTTTATGATGAAATAGAACAAGCTGGTTATCCAAAACCTGCCATCGTCCCTTTAGACTTAAAAGGAGCCACAGAGCAAAACTATAAAGATATGGCTGATACCATCGCTGAACAATTTGGTCACCTTGATGGCGTACTACATAATGCCAGCTTACTGGGCGCTTTAGGTCCGTTTGAGCACATTGACTTAGCGTCTCTTGAAGATGTGATGAAAATTAACGTTATATCTCAAGTGATTATGACTAAAGCATTACTGCCAATTATGCGCTCTGCCCCTTCTGCTTCATTGGTGTTTACTTCTAGTAGTGTTGGCCGTAAAGGGCGAGCTTATTGGGGGCCATATGCTTTTTCAAAATTTGCTACTGAAGGCATGATGGAAGTTTTAGCACATGAGTGTGAAGGCACCAATGTTCGTGTTAATAGTATTAACCCAGGTGCAACTCGCACAGAAATGAGAGCAAAAGCTTATCCTGGGGAAGATCCATTAACCTTAAAAACAGCTCAAGACATCATGCCAGTATATTTATATTTAATGGGCGATGATGCAAAGAATGTTAATGGTCAGCAGCTTAACGCTCAATAAGTCAGTCCTTTCAGCGACAACAAACAAATTAAATTGGTTATAAATTAGCGATAAAAAAGGGAGCAAACGCTCCCTTTTACTTTTGTGCTTTTTTAAAGCGAGTTAAAAACTGATTTGTTTCGCATTTTGTTCCACCAGCTTGTCACCAATACCCGCTACTTGAGTCAATTGATTAAGATTACTGAACTTACCATTTTTAGCACGGTAATCGACAATGGCCTTTGCCTTAGATTCGCCAATCCCTTTCAACTGCTGTAATTCAGCCGCGCTGGCTTTATTGATATTAACCTTAGCCATTTTAGAGCTAGTCTGCTTAACAGTGTCATGTTGAGCGGCAACCTGTTTAGCTGTGCTATCCACTTGCTTTGCATGTAAGGGGGATTGGTACATCACAGAAAGTGCGCAGGCGCATACAACGCCCACTAAAAATGAGTGTTTCATGTTGAACTCCTTTAGTCCTATATTAAGTCGATCTGCTTCCTTAATTCCTTGATCGACACTGCAGCTACTTAAGTAATAACTAAATAACTGTCATAAAACTGTAGTCAAAAATCACAACAGGTCAAATTTTACTCAACTTAACCCTATTTTTGTACCGTTAACGTGGCTCTGATTCGACTTTGTCTTTCGAAGAGCTGAGAACCGAAGTCGAAAAACGCTTCAATTCACCCAGAAGCTGCTGATGTATCTGCCCGAGCTTAGGTCGGTTAGACTCTTTAAATTTAAGAGGACGACATAGGTTCATCGCCTGATAGCCCAATCTAGCGGTTAACAAGCCCCCCCCTAAACCTTGTGCAAGTCTTGCTGAGAGTTTTCCGGTCATTTCAACGGATAGTAGCTGTGTACCTAAATCCGTTACGACTTCTGTTGTACCCGTGTACACAATATTGACGATGATACTTCTGATAAGTTTTATTCTGCTCCAGTAGCCAAGTTCGATACCGTAAATATCTGCGATTGCATTAATCATTCGTTGATTACGCCACAATATTATTGCCATATCCAAAACAGCAAGTGGGCTTGCAGCTAGCAAAAGTGCAGATTCAGCAGCAAAGCGGCTCACAACTTGTTTTGCTTGCTCATCACGCTCAATCACCGCTAAGTCATCAAACAGCATGACCATTTCAGCGTCATTATGTTCCTGAGAATTTATCGCAAGGTATTGTTGCTTACCTTTAGAGTCAGGGTATTGCTGAATCAAGGGGTCGATGAACCCCTTAGCTTCACCTCTTTGCATACTTTGACCCAGCCGCTCACCGACTTCTTGAGCATCTGCAACCCCTCGCAGTGCTGTCAGTTTTCGCCATTCCGACAGCGTAATGCTCAGAGCCCACGCGCAAACAACGCCCGTAACAGACATATAAAACCCAAATAGCCATGGGCTTTGTGTAAGCGCATTATTCAAGCCTAAAATTGTTTGAACAATCACCATAGCTAACATGCCGACTAAAGAAAGCTTTGCAAGTAACGACCAGCGCTTGGGTGATGACTTAGCCTCAAGGATATCAATATCTTCAGCCAATTCCGTCAGTGCACTTTCACAAATAAACTCAACTTCTTCAAAGGATTGACTTGGCTTAACATCAGTTTGCCCTTCAACAGAATCAGTACTAAAAACCTGCTGTTTTTTTAATGGTGTGTTCGATTGCGTCTCGTTTGACTGGTTCATTATTGTAATTTGTCCCCAAGTAAAAACTGCAGCAAGTGATCTAAACGAATATGCTCAAAACGCGGGTCTGATATTGATGACTGAGTAATTTTAGGTGGATTAAATGACACAAAGTTAAACCCTTGCTGGTGCCAAAAATTATCATCTGGTAGGGTTTGCGGCACTTCACCTGGGAATATTGTTAGCAGCTTATTGCCTTGATCCAATCCCCTAACCACTTCTTGCTCGCCACTTGCTGTTGTGACCATGCCATGTTGTGTGGCTTTAATTGCACTAATCGCCATAGTTTCGACTTCGCAGCCCTCATAATTGGCAAAATGTTGGCTGTGTTTTAATAAGTCACCCAATAAGTTAAGCACATGACCTTGTTGATCACGTGTCACTCTATCCACTTTACTCGCAGCAAATAATAACTTATCAATTTTAGGGGAAAACAACCGCTTCAGCAGGCTTGATTGACCAAAATGAAAGCTTTCAACAATACTATTTAGCGCATTGCCCATATCTTTAAATTGAGCTTTACCACTGTTTAAGCCATTAAAACAATCCACCAACACTAATTGACGATCGAAGCTGGCAAAATAATCACGATAAAATGGCTTTACAACAACGGATACATATTCTTGATATCGGTTTTTTAACACTTGGAAATAGCTGTTTTCTGGAGCAGATTCAAGTGTCGCTAATTGATCCGAGCTTAAATTAATCAATGGGAAAAATGCCAGCAGCGGAGTGTCAGCAAACTCACCTGGCAGTAACATACGGCCAGGCTGCGCAAGATAAAAACCATGTTGATGAACCAAATCAAGTAATAGTTTTTGATATAAATCAGAAATTTGCTTTAATTTATGCTCATCAGCTGTCTCGGTGAGCGCTAGAGCATTGAGCGCGACTTCAAAATCTACAAAATGTTCAGAATGTTGCAAACGACTCTTTACTTGAATTTGTGATTCTACCCATTGCGAATACGATTGCTTAAGCATAGGTAAATCGAGCAGCCACTCTCCAGGATAATCAACAATATCCACGTATAAGGTGGCGGTTTCGGTTAACTTAGCAAGTAACCCTTTTCTTGGGCGATATTTAATCGCTAACCTAAGCTCGGAGATATTTCTGGTTGATGCAGGCCACTGGGCTGGTAATTGTGTGAGCGCATTTATCGCTCCTTGATAATCAAAACTAGCAATCGCAAGATCAGGCTGCATTGCTCGCTTAATACCAATCAACCTATTTTCTCGAGACACTTGCCATAAAGGTAATGGGTTATTTTTAACATTACTGCCCGCGTGCAACATCTGATTGACTAAGCCAGTAATAAACGCTGTTTTACCTGCACCAGATAATCCCGTAACAGCGAGACGAACATGCCTATCTGTGCTTCGGTGAACAATTTGCTGGGTCTTTTTAGAAATTTTACTGATAGAACGATCAATAAAGCTCATATTGTCTCTCAAAATTCAATGAAATAGCATTCATCAGCTGCAAGAAGTGGTTAAGAATTAATATAACATTAAGGTGAAAGCAGAAAAACTCAAGGGCGGTAAACCGCCCATTGGAATGATTAGTCGAGGCCAATAATGATGAACTTAATTACCAATATTTTTAAACGCGCCTCACGACTAGATTAAACTAAAACAACCTTGATACAGCAAACTACAAGTTATTGATTTCTCTTTTTAAATCAAAATTATCAGAAGTCACATGGCGTTCTAATCGTTGCAGTCTTATTTCTAAAGCATAAAACTGACTATTCACTTCATGTAAAGCTCGTTTAGCGGGTT
The DNA here is from genome assembly GCF_001401775.1 of Shewanella sp. P1-14-1. NCBI lineage: Bacteria > Pseudomonadati > Pseudomonadota > Gammaproteobacteria > Alteromonadales > Shewanellaceae > Shewanella > Shewanella sp. P1-14-1. Next base: position 99,975 of record NZ_LKTL01000007.1, read on the forward strand.
CTCCAGCCTGCCAAACCTTCTTTTTCACTCCAATATCCTTGTGGTTTTTCGCATGTGTTGTATCTTCTGGTTTAATGTCCAAAATCATCCATAGTGCTATGTATATGACGATTACCGGACCTCCGCCACCCAATAAAAATATTGAGATGGCCAACACACGGACCAACCAGGTTTCAAAGTTAAAGTAATCGGCAATCCCTGCACATACACCTGAAACCTTACCAGTTTTGGGAATACGGTATAAAGTACGACCGTTAGCTTTGCTCATCTTTTCCCCTCCATTCTGGTGCTTCTGTATCTAAAATAGCTTCCAATGTTTCGATTCGCTGGCCCATTTTATCTGCTTGGGCAATTAAATCATTTAGTTGAGTAAACTCCGCCTCAGTGAGCCCCTGGCTCACTTGTCGCTTGCTGCGATAATGAAGAACCAACCAGATAGGTGCCACAATTACTAAAAAAATGATAATTGGGGCAATAAGAAGATCCATATCCATAACTCACCTCTGAAAAAAGTTTACTTGTCTGATTTAGTTTTTGATTTAGGCGCTGACTTTGCTTTAACTTTCGCTTTTAACGCTTCAAGCTCTTCATTAACAGAGTCTTCAGCTTCTAATGCTGCGAACTCATCAGCCAGATTACCTTTTTTACCTAGGTCATAAGCTTCTACTTGTGACTCTAAGCCTTCTACACGGCGCTCGTAGTTTTCAAACTTCGCCATCGCATCGTCAATTTTGCTCGAATCAAGCTGCTTTTTCACTTCTAGGCGTGAAGAGGCAGTTTGCTTGCGCATAATAATCGTTTTTTGACGTGCTCTTGCATCATTAAGCTTCTCTTGAAGTTGTTCAACTTCTTGCTTAAGACGGGCAATATGCTCTTCAACTACTTGAAGCTCCATTTCAAGTGTTTCTAGCATGGTCACTGTTTTTTGTTTCTCAACCAGTGCCGCTTTCGCAAGGTCTTCTCTATCTTTAGATAAAGCAAGTTCTGCTTTTGCTTGCCAGTCGATAACTTGTTCTTGTACTCGGCTGATACGGCGGAGTAATTCTTTCTTTTCTGCTAATACTTTTGCAGACGTTGAACGAACCTCTACCAGCGTGTCTTCCATTTCCTGAATAATCAGGCGTACCATTTTTTCTGGATCTTCTGCTTTATCTAATAAAGCGCTGATGTTTGAATTAATGATATCTGCAAAGCGTGAGAAGATTCCCATAATGTTTCCCTCAAATATTTTGTTAGTGTCGAAGTTTATTATTCACAACCTGTGCCAACTTTACAAAAACATTATATTTCAATGATATAACCAAAAAATTAACTTTTTCTTTATTTTAGTGCGTTAGCCAACTATTATGATTTTCACCACTTGTTAGCGTATTAGACTAAAAATTACAGTGACTAGACAATTTGAGCAAGACAATCTTATCGGACAATCTAATGCTTTCTTAGAAGTTTTAGAACACGTGTCTAAAGTTGCCCCACTTTCTAAACCCGTATTAATCATCGGTGAACGTGGTACAGGTAAAGAGTTAATTGCCGAGCGATTACATTACCTATCTGCGCGCTGGGATCAAGAGTTCATTAAACTAAACTGTTCTTCTTTAAGTGAATCTTTATTAGAGAGTGAGTTGTTTGGCCATGAATCTGGTGCTTTTACTGGGGCTAAGGGTAAACATGAAGGCCGATTTGAACGTGCGGATGATGGTACGTTATTTTTAGATGAGCTTGCTAATACCTCTGGTCTTATTCAAGAAAAACTACTACGTGTTATTGAGTATGGTGAATTTGAACGTGTTGGTGGCAGTAAAACGGTACAAACCAATGTTCGTTTAATTTGTGCTGCAAATGAAGACTTACCAACCTTGGCGGAAAATGGTGAGTTTCGTGCAGATTTACTCGATAGACTGGCGTTTGACGTCATTACCTTACCTCCGCTTCGCTGTCGTACAGAAGATATCATGCCGTTAGCGGAATATTTTGCAGTCAGTATGGCAAGACAACTTGATTTAGACTTTTTTGGTGGTTTTAGTCCTGTGGCTATTGAGCAACTAATGAGTCACCGATGGCCGGGTAATATTCGCGAGCTTAAAAACGTGGTCGAGCGAAGCGTTTATCGTCGTGGCTCAGAAGGGGATGAAATTGACCATATTATTTTAGATCCATTTGCTTCCCCTTACCGCCCGACAAAACGTGTTAGAACACGAGAACGTCAGCAAGAACCTATCGCTAAGCCAAATATGATTGATGATGCACCAACATCATCTGAACAAGGTACTAATGTGGAGCCTAGTAATTCAAACAATAATGCTGCAGACAATAAAGTAACCTTCCCGATTAATTTTAAGGAACACACAGAAAACTACGAAGTTGAATTATTAAAAAGTGCTCTTTCTGAAAGCCAATTTAATCAAAAGAAAACTGCTGAGTTACTAGGCTTAAGCTATCATCAACTACGTGGGATATTAAAAAAATATAATCTGTTGGAGAAGGCTTAATATGATATTTGCTCCCAAGTTATTAACACTGCTAAAATAGACACTTATAGTCTAAATAAAATGATGAAAAAATGCGTGTAAATACAGAACGCTGGAACCCATTAGCATTTCTCTGTGTACTATCTTTTTTAGTCACAGCTTGTGGTGAGCTTAATGTTCCTTCAGGGATAGTTTATTGCTCAGAAGGAAATCCAGAAACATTTAACCCGCAACTAATTACATCAGGCACGACGATTGATGCAAGTTCACATCAGCTATATAACCGCCTAATTGAATACAACAATGACTCTTCTGATTACATCCCATCTCTTGCCACTGACTGGCGCGTATCAGAAGATGGTTTACGTTATCACTTCACTTTACGTAAAAACGTACAGTTTCAATATAATGAACTGTTTAACCCGTCTCGCAACATGAATGCGGATGATGTCATTTTCTCTTTTGAGCGAATCATCAATATTGAACATCCCTACCATCTAGTCAGTCGTACCGGATATCCTTTTTTCCAAAGTATCGACTTTTCCACCTTAGTGACTGACATTGAAAAAGTGAATGACCATGAAGTCATCTTTCACCTTGCCTATAAAGATGCCTCTTTTTTATCTAATCTTGCCACGGACTTTGCCGTAATTTTATCTGCTGAATATGCTGAGCAACAACTCGAGGCTGGCACACCTGAAAATCTAGATTATTTTGCCATTGGCACTGGGCCGTTTTATTTAGCTGAATACGTCAAAAACGATTACATTCGCTTTAAACGCAATCAGTATTACTGGGGAAAAAATGCAGAAATAGATTTACTTGTATTTGATATTACTCCTAAAAGCGAAGCAAGGTTAGCCAAGATTATTACTCAAGACTGCCAAGTCTCAGCCCTGCCTAAAGCCAATGAACTTAAAGTCATAAGCAAACATAAGCACCTAGAGGTCAGTACAAAACCGGGGCTTAATGTTGCATTTTGGGCATTTAACACCCAAAAGCCTCCTTTAGATGATGTCAGAGTTCGCCAGGCTTTAGCCCATGCTGTAGATAAACAGAATATCCTTAATGTGGTGTACCATGACACAGCTGTTGCCGCGACAGGTATTTTACCACCAGCATCCTGGGCTTATTCAGAAATTGAAGATGCTAATGATTTTGACCCAGAAAAAGCCAAATATTTACTGGATGAAGCAGGAGTAACGGACTTAACATTTGATATTTGGGCGATGCCAGTGGTGCGGATTTACAATCCTAATGCACTAAAAACAGCCGAGTTGATTCAAGCAGACCTTGCCAATATCGGTGTTAAAGTCAATATTGTCAGCTATGACTGGAGTGTATTTACTCAGAAATTAATTTCCAGTGATTATGATTCCGTACTGATTGGCTGGAATGCCGATAATACTGATCCAGATAACTTTTTTACCCCTCTATTAAGTTGCAGCGCATTAGAATCGAACAATAACCGTTCTCGCTGGTGTTCTGCAGAACTAGATAATATATTAGCCAAAGCAAAAGAAACACGTGTGAAGTCAGAGCGTAAGCGGCTTTATAGACAAGCTGAGACGTTAATCACCAAGAATGTTCCTATGGTAAATCTTGCTCATGCACAGAAGCTACTGCTTAAGAATACCGACGTTGCAGTTAAAAATGTCAACCCATACGGCGGAATGTCTTTCTCCAATGTGCAATTAATTAATGAGGAGAAAACTCGCTAATGTGGCGCTACCTACTCCGACGAATTAATCTATTTTTTGCCACTTCATTAGTCATGATAGCAGTGCTATTTTTTGCCACAGGTATGTTCCCTGTAGACAAAAGTTATGCATTAACAGGTATTCAAACTCCGACAGCCGAGCAACAAATTCAGGCCACTGAAGATTTTAATCTCGATGGTAACCAACTGAGTCAATTTATTGCTTACCTAAGTCAGCGCTTAAGTGGCAATTTCGGTATATCCATCAACTCTCAACAAAGTGTCGCAGACGAATTGAGTGCCGTTTTACCCGCCTCGTTTGAGCTGTCTATGTTTGCTGGAGTCATTGCGATCTGCTTTGGCGTCCCTTTGGGGGTATTGGCGTCTTTAAGTAAAAGTAAGTCGATTCAACGTAGTATTTTAGCCGTAACACTAACAGGCTATTCAATACCTGTATTCTGGTTAGGATTGACATTATCTCTATGGTTTGGGGTGCAGCTTGAGTGGTTACCCATTTCCGGGCAGATAAATTTACTATATGAAATAGAACCCGTTACTCGGATCATGTTGATTGATATTTTATTGTCAGAAGAAAGCTATCGTATGTCAGCTTTTAAAGATGCACTTTTACATATCATATTACCTGCAGTAACGTTAGCAGTCTTACCCTTTACTGTCGTCATTCGCATTACTCGCCAAGCAATGATGACTGTTATGACTCAAACGTATATCCGCGCAGCTGAGGCTCGTGGGTTAAATACTTACCGTATTTTAATCAAGCACGCCCTTCCCAATGCGCTTATTCCAGTTCTGAAAGCCTTTGGGTTAATGCTCGGTTCATTTGCCAGCTATGGTATCGTTGTTGAAGTTATATTCTCATGGCCTGGTGTAGGTTCTTGGCTTATCAATGGTATTTACCAGCGCGATTACACAGTGATACAAGCTGGGATTTTATCGGTTTCGTTATTGATTATCTTTTTAAGTATTATGATCGAACTTGTGCATACCTCTATTAACCCAATTAATAGGAAAGAAATGTATGCCAATTAATCACCTCTATAAAGAGGAACAGATCACTTCCCCCTTAAGGGAGTTATGGCGTTCATTCGCTAGTAACCCCTTTGCTGTTGCAGGTTTGTGGGCTGTTATTTTCTTATTGATACTTGTCGTCCTTGGCCCTTTGCTGGCTCCTTTTCAACCTGAGATGCAAAATCCAAATGCGATATTACTACCACCGTCTTGGGATCCAACAGGCCATGTTTCCCATTTTCTCGGCACTGACGACTTAGGCAGAGACTTATTCAGCCGAATTTTACATGGCGTTCGACTGACTTTTGGTATGTCGCTTATCGTTGTTGTCTGCGCATTAGTCGTGGGTTTTATTATTGGCTCTTTGTCAGGCATGATGCGTGGATTAAAATCCAGTATCCTTGGCCATCTATTTGATGCACTACTGTCCATCCCATCACTCCTACTTGCTATCTTGGTGGTGGCAGTTACAGGCCCAGGGTTAAGCAATGTTTTTTGGGCTGTTGGCATCGCATTAACACCACAGTTTGTAAGAGCTATTCACCAGGCGGTTCATGAAGAACTGCAAAAAGAGTACGTCACTGCTGCAAGGTTGGATGGTGCAAGTTCACTGCAAATTTTCTGGTATGTCATTATGCCCAATGTATGGGAAGTGGTGATCATACAAACCACCATTGCGATCTCGGTGGCGATTCTTGATATTGCTGCATTAGGCTTTTTAAACCTTGGTGCTCAAGCCCCAAGCTCTGAATGGGGCTCAATGATTTTTCAAGGGTTAAGCAGTTTGCTCATTGCACCTTGGACAATCACCATTCCAGGCCTTGCCATTTTGTTTACCGTTTTATCCATCAACTTAGTGGGTGACGGACTACGCTCGGCACTAGCGCCGATAAGAAACTAAGCTTATGCCATTACTCGATATCAGAAATCTCACCATTGAGCTTGATACGCCACAGGGCAAAGTCAAAGTCCTTGAAAAGGTCAGTTTAACCATTAACCCTGGTGAAATTCATGGTTTAGTTGGAGAGTCTGGCTCTGGCCGAAGCTTGTTAGCAAAAGCCGTACTCGGAGTACTTGGCCCGAACTGGAACATCATTGCAGATCGTATGATGTGGGATGGACAAAACCTCATGGAAATGTCGACAAAACAGCGCCGCAACCTAATGGGCTCTGATATGACGATGATATTTCAAGACCCATCAGGTAGTTTAGATCCGGTGAAAACCATTGGCAGTCAATTAATCGAGTCGTTAACCCCCAATAAAGCGGTACCCTTTTGGCGACGTGCTAAAGACACGCGATTAACGGCGCAAAAGTGGTTGCATAAAGTGGGTATAAAACACCCTAAACGCATTATGAAAAGCTACCCTTGGGAGCTATCGGAAGGTGAATGCCAAAAAGTCATGATTGCAATGGCTGTCGCAAATCATCCACGTTTGTTAATTGCCGACGAACCAACAAACTCGATGGAGCTTAGTACTCAAGCGCAAATCTTCCGTTTATTGTCCCAGCTTAACCAATTGCAAAACGTTTCAATTCTACTGGTTAGCCATGAATTAGAAACGCTAGTTAAATGGTGCGATCGCATCAGTATTTTGTATAGTGGTCAAATTATGGAAACGGGGCCGGTAGCTGAGTTAGTTACCTCCCCTTATCATCCATATACAAAGGCTTTATTCAAAAACTTGCCTGAACATACTGGCAAGTTAAAACACAAATCATATTTACCTTCTATGCCAGGTTCATCCCCTTCATTGCAGCACTTACCTGCCGGTTGTCGGCTCGGACCTAGATGTCCAGATGCTGAGCGCCAATGTGTAATACAGCCGAGTCTTACTCACGAAAAAGACCGCTATTATGCCTGCCACTTTCCATACAAGAATGAGATAGAAGATGACAACGCCATTACTTAAAGTAACCGAACTAAGTAAGCGCTATTTTACGGGCTACAAGCGCTTTAAAGCTCAGTACAACCATGCGCTGTCCCCTGTCTCATTTGAATTAGAACGAGGCCAAACACTCGCCATTGTTGGTGAGGTCAGCTCAGGTAAAAGCACCTTGGCTCGTATGTTAGTTGGAGCAGAATCACGTTCTGGCGGAACCATAGAGTTTGAAGGCGAAGCGCTAGAAGCTAAAAACTTAAAACAGCGTTGTAGATTGATTCGAATGATTTTTCAAGACCCTAATACATCACTCAACCCGAGGTTGACCATAGGTGAGCTACTTGTAGAACCACTTAGATTTAATACGGCAATGCCAAGAGCAGAACGAATCGCTCAGGTCGTCGATACGTTACGAAAAGTCGGTTTATTGCCAGAGCACGCCAGTTTTTACCCTCATATGGTATCGGAAGGACAAAAACAGCGGGTCGCAGTTGCTAGGGCATTAATGCTTAATCCTAAAATTATTATTGCTGATGAAGCATTAACCTCACTCGATTTATCGGTGCGTTCGCAAATTTTAAACCTGCTGTTAAAGCTACAAAAAGAGATGGGGTTATCTTATATTTTCGTGACCCACAATCTTAATGTCGTCCGACACTTTAGCGACAAGGTGATGGTGCTCAATAAAGGGGTATTGATTGAAAAAAATACCACTGCAGAATTATTTGAAAACCCGCAAGAAGAATACACTCGAAGACTCATTGCTGAGCAAGCTCAGTTAACCGCAAAGCGATAAACTGCTCCAACCACTGAGTTATTTTGGCTTTTTTACTAAAAATAAGTGCCATTTCGATGGCTAACTATTTATCCTAAGGCCAATGTTAAAGGAAAAAGAAAAATTATGATTATTAAACCAAAAACACGCGGCTTTATTTGCACCACAACTCACCCACTAGGATGTGAAGCAAACGTCAAAGAACAAATTGAACTAACCAAAGCCAAAGGTAAAATTGCCAACGGCCCTAAAAAAGTATTAGTTGTCGGTTCTTCAAGTGGTTATGGCTTATCATCACGTATTGCCTCAGCTTTTGGTAGTGACGCAGCCACCATCGGTGTATTCTTTGAAAAACCAAGCACCGAAACGAAACCAGGTACAGCTGGTTGGTATAATTCAGCTTATTTCGATAAATTTGCTAAAGCTGAAGGCCTGTATTCAAAAAGCATTAACTGTGATGCGTTCAGTCACGATGCTAAGCAAAAAGTCATTGAGCTTATCAAACAAGACTTAGGCCAAATTGATATGGTCGTTTATTCACTGGCATCACCAGTTCGTAAACTACCTGATACTGGCGAAGTCATCCGTTCAAGCCTTAAACCAATTGGTGAAACTTATACAGCAACGGCTGTAGACACCAATAAAAACACCATTATTGAAACATCTGTAGAGCCAGCTACTGAGCAAGAAATTGCCGACACCGTTACGGTAATGGGTGGAGAAGACTGGGAATTATGGATGAATGCACTTAGCGAAGCTGGTGTATTAACCGATAATTGTAAAACAGTTGCTTACAGCTATATCGGTACTGAAATCACATGGCCTATATACTGGCACGGTGCATTGGGTAAAGCCAAAATGGATTTAGATAGAGCTGCACATGCACTGAATACAAAGTTATCTGCGACTGGCGGTTCTGCTAATGTTGCTGTACTTAAAAGTGTAGTGACTCAAGCAAGTTCTGCAATTCCTGTTATGCCGCTTTATATTGCCATGGTCTTTAAAAAGATGCGTGAAGAAGGTGTGCATGAAGGCTGTATGGATCAAATTTATCGCATGTTTAGCGAACGCTTATTCCGTGAAGACGGGCAAGCTGCAGCAACAGATGACAGTAATCGCTTACGTCTTGATGATTGGGAATTACGCGAAGAGATTCAAAAACATTGCCGCGACTTGTGGGCTGATGTAACCACTGAAAATTTAGCTGAATTAACAGATTATAACGAATATAAAGAAGAGTTCTTGAAACTGTTCGGCTTCGGTATAGACGGTATTGATTATGATGCAGACGTAAACCCTAACGTAACGTTTGATGTCATCAGCTTATAATTTAACGTCGAGAGAATGTTAAATAACAGCAGGGTTTAACCTAATGCTGACAATTAAAAAATCAGCCTCAAATGAGGCTGATTTTTTTTAAAATAACTGGCTAATAAACATCCCTAGTTTTACGAGCACACACCCACCGGCTCCCATCATAAATAAATACATATAGAAAAAACCAACGCCCCCCATTGAAGGATCGTTATGAGCTTCTATCGACACTTTAGACACAGCAAATATAAAACAAAAGTTGAGTAGTAAACTGATAATAAAATAGTCACCGAATACAGGGCTAAACCCACCTAATGCCGCAAAAGGCATGATCAACAGATCTGAAAATTCAGTTTCATTGGTTTTATACACTTCTAACGCTCGACTCAAGGTCCAAATGATGACCCCGATAAACATGCATAGCGAAACACCTAGTGCGCTAAATACGCTATCTAGAGACAATAAAGGCGATGCGACTTCCGAAGAGTTTGAAGTATCTGAAGCACCAGAAAAAAAACTTATTATTGTGTAGCCGATACCAAAGTTACAAAACCAAGCTGTACCAAAAACAAGCAGACTTTTTACTTCTACAGCGTTACCTGCCGTTTTACTTATGATTTGACTAAGTGCGATACCTAACAGCGCCACAACAGTTAATATGGCAAACGCATAACCAAATTGCTCAAAATAAAAGAATGAAAAACTGGGAGGAATGGTAATAAAGGATTGATGAAACTCATTATCAGACTTTGATTTTTCGTTCAATTTGTAGACAGTGTAATAAATAATGAAAGGTTGCAAAGCCATCAATAGCATTGCTAAATAGTTAATATCCATATCGTACTTCATTCCATTTTATCGATTGTAATCTTATCAAGGTAGTCAATTACCTTAAAATTATTATACTCATTTACACCTACTTGTATAACGCAGTTAACTTAAAAACAAACAAATCACAAAACACTTTCTGAAACAATAATAGAAATCATTAGCCGCTGACACTCAAGTTTACGCTCTTAAATAAAAAGGCCAAGCTGATGAGACTTGGCCTTGTGGGGATTTAGGGATGATGAATCTAGTTAATTGCTATTTCTTTTCAAGTGCGTGTTTAGCTGCATTTTCGCCAGCTTTACGTCCAAATACCACAGTTTCAGCAATAGCGTTTCCGCCTAAACGGTTATGGCCGTGTAAACCACCTGTCACCTCACCAGCAGCAAATAAACCATCCATTTTCCAGCTTTGCAAGTTAAGCACGTTTGCATCGGTATCGACCGCAACGCCACCCATAGTGTGATGGATACCAGGTGCAACTTTAACAGCGTAAAATGGTGCTTTAGTTAAGTTAATTGGCATATCTTCACGACCAAAAGCCTCGTCTTTACCACTCGCTTGATACTTGTTGTAATCAGCTGCTGTTTTAGGTAAATACTTCATACCTGTTATTTTCGCAAGTTCTTCAATGGTATTTGCTTTACTTAGCATTCCTAAATGCTCGTAACCACGCACCATTTTCTTTTTCTCAACTAACTGCTCGTCAAATACCAACCAAGCATACTGATCTTTTTGCTTCAAAATCGCATCAGATGCACGGTCGCGAGTTGTTAATTCACTGATAAAGCGTTGTCCATCTGTATTCACCATAATAGCGCCCACACCACGCACGGTTTCTGAGATAAGAATACGGCTATCTTTACCAATGGTAGGATGCGCCTGAACCCAGTCAATGTCAGTCATCGATGCGCCAATTTCTTTAGCCAGTAATACACCGTCACCCGTCGCGGTCACGTTGTTTGAGCTGGTCATGTCTTTCATGGTTGGACGATAGTAAGCCACCATTTGTTTGTTCATACCGTAACCACCCGTTGCTAACACAACAGAATCCGCAGCAACCATGTTATAACCAGAATGACGGCCATGCACCACAACCCCAGCGACTGATTTATCGTCATTTAACACAATTTTTTCTATACGAGAGTTAACACGTACAGGAATATCACGCTCTTTTGCTGCAACGCGTAAAGTATCAATAATATGTGGGCCAACAGATGCACCACCTGAAGGACGATGAGTACGTTCAACACGTGCGCCTCCAGAACGTTTTAAGTCATCCATATTTGCACCTAAAGACTCAAGCCAAGCAACGGCACCAGCAGACTCTTCAGCTAAGATTTGTACCAGTTTTGGGTCGTTTTTATAGCGACCACCTTTCATTGCATCTTCTGCATACCAATCAACAGAATCTTCGATGCCTTTCGCTTTTTGTTGAGGAGTACCGACAGCATTGATACCACCAGCTGCTAACATTGAGTTCCCCCCTGTATATGGTGCTTTTTCAAACAATACGACATTCGCGCCTGCCATTTTGGCTGAAATTGCAGCGTTAAATCCAGCAGAACCGCCGCCAACAACAATCACATCAACCGTTTCTACTGGGCCTTTATCAATGGCTTTTTGGATTTTGTCTTGGTTCCAATCGCCATCCCACTTTTTCTTCTCTTTAGCATCGGCAAATGGCATTTCCATTTCAAAGTTATGGCAGTTATTACAAGTTAGTTCAGGTTTAGCGTGCCCTGTGTGACAAGACGTACAGTTAATGTCGCCAAGATGAGATGCATGCGGATCAAACTCTAACTTGTCATTGACTAAATCAGCATAGCTACCATGGCAGTCCTGACATTGTGCATTTTCATGAGTCTGGCTATCCGTCATTGATTTCTTAATATCTTTCATTTTTCCAGTGACGTGACAAGTTTGACAATCACCCATTTCAGTATGAAAAGAGGCTAAATCATTTTTTGCAATTGCACTACCAGACGTAAGCATCATCACTGCTACTGCCGAAGCTAAGTATTTAAGTTTCATGTGTCGTTCCTTTATGAGTTTTTATATCTCGCTTTTTGTTGCAGCAAGATTACTCACTAAGAGGTAGCAAAACTTCGATCTTCATCAAATTTAATATTTGGTTAAGTTTTTATGAAAACCTGTTCAGTTCTCCTTAAACCGCAACAAAAAATAAACAGCTGTGACACAGGTTCAAATAAATAAAATTTGAAATCTCTACGATATTAATCAGCAAATTTAGCAAGCCAAAGTCCGAAAATCTTTTGATTATTTATACAAAGAGAAAAACAGATTAGGCACTTAACAAGAATCACATAATAAAAATTTAATTCACTAATTAACTAAGTCATAACGTTTAAAAAATAAGACTTATATAAAATTTATTTATAGAACATGGGATTGAACATGAAAAAATCGACATTATCACTCGCACTATTAACAATATTATCTGCAAGCTCATCAGCAGCACTGGCTGATTCTCCACAATTTTATGGCCGTTTAGAAATGGCACTGACAGAATCGGATAACGGTGCAACAACACAGAATGGAAAATCTGGCACTGTGCTTGAAAATAACTTTTCTAGATTAGGCGTTCATGGAAGTGAAACAATTGCTAACGATATTGAGGTACTTTATCGCGTCGAGTTACAAGTAAACGCAGCAACAAATGAAGGTAACGATGACTTATTCAAACCAAGAAATACCTATTTAGGTTTAAAAACAAATCTAGGTACAGTGTTAGTTGGTCGAAACGATACTGTCATGAAAACCTCCAAAGGTACTGCAGAAGCGTTTGCACTAACCAACGCAGCTTATAACCGTATGATTGCAGGCCAAGTTCGTAAAGCTGACGGAATAACTTATCACTCTCCTAAAGTCGCCGATTTAATTACTTTTAATGCAACTTATTTAATGGATGACAATTATGCTGAATATGATGAAAACGGTGCACGGACCGATTATAACGAGCAACAGTATGCAATAAGTCTTATCGCAGGTGACAAGAAACTCAAAAAGCAGGCTTATTACCTCGCAGCAGCATATAACACTATTGGCGGCGTAGACGCTTATCGAGGCGTGGCGCAGGTTAAACTTGGCAACGTGAAATTAGGTGGATTATTCCAAAATACTCAAAGCCAAACTTACAGTTATAAAGAAGGTAACTCTTACTTCCTTAGTGCCATTTATAATCTCAATGGCGTTAATCTAAAAGCTGAAATTGGCAAAGATGAAGCTGGTTTCGGTAAATATTTTAAAAATAGTGCGGCTTCTTCAAGTGAATATAACCGTGCTACTGATGTCGATATTAGTTCGTTTGTAATTGGTGCTGACTACCGCTTCGCGAAGTCGACAATGGTATTTGCTCATTACGCTAAATATGAAGGTGAATATCGGGTTGAAAATACAGGTCCCGTTATTGATTTAGAAGACGACAATATTTTCACAGTCGGTATTAGATACGACTTTTAATGACTTTTAGCAGCGCTGGAACCTCTCCCTTTTCTAGCGCTGCATTTTAAGTTAAAAGTTTTTACGAAAACTTGAGCGAGGTTACAAAAAAGACATGCTAATGTCTGATTTTAGAATGGTTTTTAAATACTCAGTTATAATCACTTATATCATTTAAAGACGGTGCATAATTGATGAAAATCACCCTCAAACAATTAACCATTTTTAAAGCTATTCATAGTAATGGACAGATCTCGAAAGCAGCACAAATGCTACATATGTCTGTCCCTGCGGTGAGCATGGCGTTAAAAGAGCTTGAAAGCTCTCTTGGGACTCGATTATTTGAGCGTAGCAGTAACGGACTGACTATTAATGATAATGGTGAGGTCATTTTACCCTATGCCAATGAGATGCTGTCTAAAGGGACGCAGTTAGAACAAATGTTTGCAGAACGTAATGCAGTCGGTGGCACAATTAAAGTCGGCAGTAGTAAAACCGCCGGTAACTATATTTTATCTCGTAAAATTCCGCAGTTTAAAAAGCTACATCCTTTGGTTGATATAAAACTGGTTATTAATAACAGTTTAACGATTGAAAAAATGGTCTCAGAAAAAGAGCTAGATTTAGGATTTGTAGATGCCAAACCTGGCCTTAATAACCTTCAGTATGAGCAATGGATTAAAGATAAAATTTGCCTAGTAACAAGTTGTGATAATCCTATTATTAATGAAAATATCACGGCAGAGTTGCTATCAGAACAATTATGGATTCTGGATGAAACCATGTCAGTATCGAGATTACGTAATACACAACTACTGAAAAGCGCTAGAATCAACATTCAGCACGAATTATCAATGAATACTATGGGAGCGATAAAACGCGCGATAGGTACAGGTATTGGCGTCAGCGTCTTGCCATATCTGGCTGTAAAAGAAGAAATAAAGCGTGGTGAAATTGTTGAATTACAATTAGCGAATTGGGATTTTCAACGTAAATATTGGTCAACATACCGCAACGAAGAGCCCCTTACTGCTTTATTGGAAGAGTTTATTAGATTCTGTAACCAATAAGCCTCACTTTTAAAGGTTGCCAGCACGATAATGATCACTCAAGACCCCGTTATTTTTGGCTTATTGGCAACCATTATTGGCTTGGTATTTTTTACCAGTACTTCATCACATCCTGTATGGCGTCAAGTATATCGATTTATCCCTGTGATGGTGATGTGTTATGTTCTCCCGTCACTACTTAATACCCTTAATATTGTTGATGCTAGCCACAGTCAACTCAACTCCATTTCATCTAATTATCTTATGCCAGCTTGTTTAGCCTTGTTGATAATCAGTGTCGACATTAAAGCAATTTTATTGCTTGGGCCTAAGATTGTTATCTTGTTTTTATTAGGCAGCTTTGGCGTCATTATTGGCGGTCCATTAACCTTATTGTTGTTTTCTTGTATCGCCCCTGAGAGTATTAATTGGGTTGGTGCAGATGCGGCTTGGCGTGGTATGGCAACACTTGCTGGAAACTGGGTAGGCGGAACAGCTAATCAACTGGCGATGAAAGAAGTGTACGAAGTCGATGATAATCTGTTCGCCATTATGATTTCTGTCAATGTGGTTTACTCAGCAATATGGATGTCATTTTTATTAATTTGTGCCAATCACGCTAAAACCATTGATAAAACGATAGGCGCTGATGCCAGTCAATTTAATCAACTAGTCAATGTCACTGAAAACGCTTCAAAGACTAAACTGCAACTTCCAAGTTTACATAGCTATATGCAAATTTTTTGTGTTGCTTTTGGTGTAACTGGACTCGCACATTTTGGGGCAGATATACTCGCCCCATTTTTCGCTGAACATTATCCTGCAACTGAAAAATACAGTTTTACCTCTAGCTTTTTTTGGGTTGTTATTTTAGTCACCACTGTGAGCGTCATATTATCTAATACTCGAATCCGTCATCTTGAAGATGTGGGCGCCTCTAAAGTATCCACTGTAATGCTTTACTTTCTGATAGCCAATATGGGACTACAAATGGATTTAACCATGATTGATGACTTCCCAATCTATTTTGCTATCGGGTTCATATGGTTAACCATCCATGCACTGGTGGTCATTATTGCGGGGTTATTGATGAAAGCTCCAGTTGCTTATATGGCGATGGCAAGCCAATGCTGTATCGGTGGAGCAGCCTCTTCACCTGTGGTTGCAATGGCATTTCATCGTTCGTTAGCACCCGTTGCCATCATGTTTTCAGTATTTGGCTATGCTTGGGCAACATACATGGCGTGGATTTGTGCCGAAATGATGAGAATCACGGCACATTAAATTCATCTAGCAGTTAATCAAGACCTAAATAAACTCGTGTGGCCTGTTTTGAAGGCTCTGTGATATTAAGCTGTTCAAATATCAACGGCACATTTTTTAATCGTTGATTTGTTGAACTCAACCATGCTCCATAAAGATACTTTAATTTACGCTCTAGCTCTTTATCAGACCCTAGATGCATAAAAGAAGCATACTTTCCTTCAGGTATACAAGAGTAATAAAAATACTCAGAGTCATTGATAGCAGGCTCTATGCGTTGCTTCTCTAGTGTGTTGATACTCACTGCAATATCAATATGCAATTGCTCTGTTGATTTCGGTTTGCTTTGATATACAAAATTGAATGTTCTACTGCTTGTAGGAGACAGTTGATTGGCTTGACGAAATGCTCTCATCGCCTGAATAGTTTGCGGTAAATACTGTGCTTCAGCCTGATGGCTAATCATTGCGAGATCAATCTTATCAAGTTTACAGTTGTCGATATTCACATCAGCAGCAGTTAAATCATTATGCCCTTCTGATAAAGTTTTTAGCGGTTGCTGCTTTTGAAAAAATTGCCCCCAATTAGGTTGACGTTGAAAAGCTTGCGGTGATTGACCAATGGCTTGTGTAAAGTCTGTAATAAAGGCCGTTTCACTTTGATAGCCCACAGACACAGCGACCTCTTTAATTGAAATTGATTTATCAAAGCCTAATTGTTGCCCAGCTTCAAGGTTTCTCAGTAAAGCAATATATTCAGATGATGACGTGTGAAATAAACTCAAAAAAATAAAATCAAAATGATATTCAGGCACCTTAGCAATATCAGACAGTACAGATAAAGCTAGCGGCTTTGACAGGTTTTCATCAATGTGTGCTAACACCTTTTCAAATCTTTGATTAATTGTTTCCATTGACTAAAACTGATTCCTTCTGATTATTGTGCATCTTAATGATTTAACTCGAGTGACGTATTTTACTGTTGAATCTGTTGCCAATTTAAAAAACCGAAATCTGCTAGCGCTAGCATCTGCTTGTCTTCAATCGTATCTCCATAGGCATAAACTGTATCAAAAAGGTCCAGATTAAATTTAGATTTAACACGCCGAGCCTTTTCAGAGCCTGAGCAGTCACCACCTTTATACATGCCAGTTAAACGTTTACCTTTGGTATTTAGTGTCGCACAAATAAGATGATATTGATGTTTTTCGCACCAGGGAGCTAAATAAGCATCAAGAGAAGCTGAAACAATAACAATGGTATCACCCTGCGCTTTATGCCACTGCAGACGCTCATAAGCTTGCGACATGACGTGTTTATCGAGTGTATGTGCGTAGTCTGCACCTTGTTGATAAATTTCTTTCTTATTACGCCCACAGAAAGCAAAAAAACTGACGACAGAACGTGTTCTCGAGACACCTAATAGTTTACTTTTATACATTAAGATTACTGGGAACAACAATACTGTGCATACTATACGACGCCATTTGGGTGCACTTAAATGGATAAAAGGAGTATAGGTATCGTTTTCGGTGATCGTGCCATCAAAATCGAATAGCGCAATGTTCATGAGCATCCTTGTCATCTAGCTGTAAAATAAAAAACATCCCAAAAATAATTGAATAAAAACAAAAAAAAGCCAAGGATAACCTTGGCTTTTTAATGTTAATACCCGGTTTTATTCAGCTACTGGGTACTCAATTTTTGCTTTTGATTTAAGCGCAGCAATGACAGAGCGGTAATCCGCTTCACTGTATTGCGGAGCTAAACGTTGCTTAATTGAATCAATAACGTTGCTATCAATCCCTTGTGCAGCATTCACTTTATCAAGTGCAATTACCGCAAAGCCATTCGCTAAAGCTGCTGTATCAAATGATACACTGCTTGCTTCAGGAGCAGGCATTTGGAAAGCCTTCGTCGTAATAGCTTGATCGATATCTTGATTGAATCTGACTAATTGCGCTTTAGTCGCAATAGTCACATCAGTGATTTCTTCGCCAGCTTTAAGTTTAGCAAGATACTCATTGGCTTTTTCACTCGCCTGAAGGTTCGCTTTATCTTGAACCAAGCGCGCTTCAATACCAGACTTAACATCCGCTAATGGTAAAGTACCCGCATCTTGATGCTTCAATAAACGGATAACAACCACATGATTAGGAGCAAGTTCAATCACTTCACTGTTCATGCCACTGGTAATTACTTCGTCAGAAAATGCAGTGCGAACTAAATCAGGGCTACTTAGGTTAGCCGGAGCATTGTCACGAGAAAACAACTCTGTCGACTGAACAGTCGTACCTAATGCTTTAGCTGTTTCATCTAACGTATCTGGCACTTCGTAGCTAGTATCAGCAAGAATGCTTTGTAAGCTATAGAACTCATCAACTGCTTTCTTGTTTTGTAAATCAGCAACAATTTTATCTTGAACTTCTTCAAACGGTGCTGCTGCACCTGATTGAATATCAAGTAGCTTAACGATGTGGTAACCGAATTCACTTTTAACAATCTGTGAGTATTCACCTTGATTTAGTGTAAACAGTGCTTCATCGAATGCTGGGTCCATCACACCTTGCTCGAACCAATCAAGTTGACCCCCTTGCTCCGCACTAAACTGATCATCTGAATCAGTTTTTGCAACTTCTGCAAAGTCTTCACCAGCTTGTAATTTAGCTAAGCTTGCTTCAGCCTTTGCTTCATCAGCACTATCATCACCAGAAGCAAATAGAATATGAGCCGCTAAACGTTTTTCAGCTGTTTGATATTGCTGTTTGTTTTCTTCGTAGTATGTACGTGCTTCATCGACAGACGTATTCATCCCTTTAGCAAGTTCAGCTGCATTTAACTCAACATATTCTAAGCTCACTTTTTCTTGATCCATAAACTGCATCAAGTTGCTATCATAGTAAGTTTTGATCTCTTCATCTGTCACACTTGCCGTAACTAAGTAAGGAGAAGAATCAACGACTAAATAACGAATATCACGAGTTTGACCTTGAATTTCAGCAAGCTGCTTAGCTTCACCATCCAACACGAACTCACTGCCCACTAACGAAGTCAATAACTGACGACGAGTCATATCGGTACGCATCATGTCACGGAAGCTATTAGTTTGATAACCAAGCTGACGTAATACTGCTAAGTAGCGCTCGTTATCAAACACACCATCAGTTTGGAATGCTGGTTCGTTAACAATCGCTTGTTTAATTTGTTCATCAGAAACACGAAGACCTAAATCTTCAGCTGCTTGAGTCATTAACTTATCAGCGATCAGGCGGTCTAATACGTTCTGCTTGATACCGTTCATGTACGTATCATCAGCAGATAATGCATCAAACATTTCGCCAAGCTGTTGCTCTAAACGGCCACGTTCATTTTGATAAGCTTGTTCTAGTTCATTTGCGGTAATGTCGTCGCCATTAACAACGGCAGCAGCTACATCAGTTGATGTGCCTAGGTAACTACTTACACCAGCAAATGCGAACGAAAGGATCACTAACACTAAAATACTTTTAGCGACAACGCCTTGTGAGCCTTCACGAATTTTTTCTAACATCTGAATTCTCGCTTGTTGCGATTAAAAAAATAAAAAGGCGCACCACTTGGGGATGCGCCTTCTTGTAATTTATATGGAGTTATCAGACGCTACCTCGGGTATGACCCAATTCCTCCGATTATTAAAATTAACACTGTTATTCTTAATAATCTTTTCGTAAAAAGCACTGCCAAAACAGTGCTTTTTAACTATGCCTTACAAAAGGCAACGATATTAACTATTCTTAGTTAACAGCGTCTTTTAGAGCTTTACCCGCTTTGAAAGCTGGGATGTTAGCCGCAGCAATCTTAATTTCTGCACCAGTTTGTGGGTTACGGCCAGTACGCTCAGCACGCTGACGTACTTCAAAAGTACCAAAACCAACTAGAGAAATTTTATCGCCTTCTTTAAGTGCTTCAGTAACAGCACCAATGAAAGAATCTAATGCACGGCCTGCGCCAGCTTTAGAAATGTCAGCACCAGAAGCGATTTTCTCGATTAGTTCAGATTTGTTCATGTCATCCCCTTGAATGTTTATTTTCGCGCCGCAACCAAATCCGTCTTTAGAGCGGTCTGCGGAGGCTTTTTTGTTATAAGTTTGATACCACACCAAACTTAGTTGGAAAACCAAAAAAAATGTACTTGGATACAGCTCAAAGTCAGTTGCGCCAAGGGTTTGGTGCTAACTGACTCTCCACTTATCTAGGCTACCACAGCTTTACAGATTGTTAAGCCCCTTTTTTCATTTTTTTTAGGTTCAAAGCAACTTTTTTTGCTAATTAGCTACTTTTTAACCACTTCAAAGCCTTTTACTGGCTTTTCTAAGGCCAATTCAAGTACTTCATCGACCCATCTGACTGGGTGAATCTTAAGATCGGCAATGACATTGGCTGGAATTTCTTCCAAATCACGCTCATTTTCTTTAGGAATAAGTACAACTTTTATGCCGCCACGATGTGCCGCAAGTAACTTTTCCTTCAAACCGCCGATAGGTAGAACTTCCCCTCTTAGGGTAATTTCACCTGTCATGGCCACATCACTCTTAACCGGATTACCCGTTAAGCTTGATACCAACGCAGTACACATTGCAGCACCCGCAGATGGTCCATCTTTAGGCGTTGCCCCTTCAGGAACATGCACGTGAATATCACGTTTTTCGTAAAAGTCACTGTTAATGCCTAATTGTTCAGCGCGAGCACGAACAACTGTCATCGCAGCTTGAATAGACTCCTGCATAACATCACCAAGTGAGCCAGTATAAGCAAGTTTACCTTTACCTGACACAGACGTCGCTTCAATAGTCAGTAAATCGCCACCAACTTGCGTCCAAGCTAAACCAGTCACTTGACCAATTTGATTATTAGACTCAGCTTTACCGTAATCAAAGCGCTGCACACCGAGGAATGATTTCAAGTTCTCTTGATTCACTTCGACGGTTTTAACTGATTTATCTAAAAGAATCATCTTAACGACTTTACGGCACACTTTTGATAGCTCGCGCTCTAGTGAACGGACACCAGCTTCTCGAGTGTAGTAACGGATCATGCCAATAATGGCGCTATCATCGATATTAATTTCTTTTGGTTTTAACCCGTTTCTCTCGATTTGCTTAGTCAATAAATGCTTTTTAGCGATATTCAATTTTTCATCTTCGGTATAACCCGATAAACGAATCACTTCCATACGGTCTAATAACGGCCCTGGAATATCCATTGAATTCGATGTCGCCACAAACATCACGTCAGATAAGTCGTAATCAACTTCTAAGTAATGGTCATTAAACGCTGCGTTTTGCTCAGGGTCTAGTACTTCAAGTAGCGCTGATGATGGGTCACCGCGCATATCTGAGCTCATCTTATCGATTTCATCTAATAAGAATAATGGGTTTTTAACACCCACTTTGGCCATTTTTTGGATAACTTTACCAGGCATAGAACCAATGTAAGTTCGACGATGACCACGAATTTCAGCTTCATCGCGTACGCCACCTAAGGCAACGCGAACATATTTACGTCCTGTTGCTTTAGCAATTGATTGGCCTAATGACGTTTTACCAACACCTGGAGGCCCTACTAAGCAAAGGATTGGTCCTTTTAATTGTTTAACTCGACTTTGCACGGCAAGGTATTCAAGAATGCGCTCTTTTACTTTCTCTAACCCGTGATGATCGGTATCTAGAATGGCTTCAGCTTTTGACAAGTCACGTTTGATTTTTGAACGCTGGCTCCAAGGTACAGACGTCATCCAGTCTACGTAACTTCTTACCACTGTCGCTTCTGCTGACATTGGCGACATCATTTTTAACTTATTAAGCTCAGCTTCCGCTTTTTCTTTTGCTTCAGCCGGCATTTTGGCTTCTTCAATCTTGCGGCCTAAAACTTCAAACTCATCTTGACCTTCATCAAGATCGCCAAGTTCTTTTTGAATGGCTTTCATTTGCTCATTCAAGTAATACTCACGTTGGCTTTTTTCCATCTGCTTTTTAACACGGCCACGAATGCGTTTCTCAACTTGAAGTAAGTCTATCTCGCCTTCCATCATTGCCATTAAATATTCAAGACGTTCGCCAACATTGATCATTTCAAGCACTGACTGTTTGTCTTCAAGCTTTAGCGGCATATGAGCTGCCATAGTATCAGCAAGACGGGCAGCTTCTTCAATACCAGTTAAAGATGTCAGTACTTCTGGTGGAATTTTTTTATTTAGCTTGATGTAGCCTTCAAATTGGCTAATAGCACTTCGAACCAGCACTTCTTCTTCTTTATCAGCTAACTCTTCAGACGCTAACATTGTCACGTTTGCGACAAAGAATTCATCTTCTTGTGTGTACTCAGTGACTTTAGCACGCTGACCACCTTCAACTAGCACTTTAACCGTGCCGTCAGGTAATTTTAATAACTGTAAAATAGATGCAACGGTACCAATTTCAAAAATATCGTCTTTTGCTGGCTCGTCTAAATCAGCTTCCCGCTGGGCGACCAGTAATATTTGCTTATCTTGTTCCATCGCTGATTCAAGGCATCGAATAGATTTCTCTCGTCCGACGAATAGCGGAATTACCATATGGGGATAAACCACTACATCTCGAAGTGGCAGCACGGGGAGTTCGATATGCGCTTCACGCTCTTGGGTCATAGTTCGATTCCGTTTGATGAATGGATTATATAATCAGTATATTGGGATGTTTCTAAGAGTTTCAATGGGCAATACGAAAAAAGGAGCCCAATGGACTCCTTATTTTTCAACTATTAGCAAAAGCGACGAATTATTGCTCGCCACCAGCAACTTGGTTGTCAGCATTTTCGTAAATCAAGATGGGGGCAGACTCGCCTTTGACGACAGATTCATCGACAACAGCTTTAATTACGCCCTCAACTGAAGGAATATCATACATAGTATCAAGTAAGATATCTTCAATGATTGAACGAAGGCCACGAGCACCAGTTTTACGCGTCATCGCTTTATGAGCAATGGCTTTTAAAGCATCTTCACGGAACTCAAGTTCAACCTCTTCCATCTCAAACAATGCACCATATTGTTTTGTTAGTGCATTTTTAGGTTGAGAAAGAATCTGTACTAGCGCTGCTTCATCTAATTCAGTTAGCGTAGCAACAACAGGTAAACGGCCAATAAACTCAGGGATTAAGCCAAACTTAATCAAGTCCTCAGGCTCAACTTTGCCTAACGTCTGAGAAATAGTGACTTTATCAGCTTCACCCTTAACTTCAGCGCCAAAGCCAATACCAGTTCCAGTTAGCCCACGTTGTTCAATAACTTTTTCAAGCCCAGCAAATGCACCACCACAAATAAATAGGATTTTAGACGTATCTACTTGCAAGAACTCCTGCTGTGGATGTTTACGTCCACCTTGTGGAGGCACAGAAGCAACAGTACCTTCAATTAGCTTAAGCAAAGCTTGCTGAACACCTTCACCAGATACATCACGGGTGATTGATGGGTTGTCAGATTTGCGGCTGATTTTATCGATTTCATCGATATAGACGATACCGCGCTCAGCTTTCTCAACGTCATAATCACACTTTTGCAGTAGCTTCTGAATGATGTTTTCAACATCTTCACCTACGTAACCCGCTTCAGTTAGTGTCGTTGCATCAGCCATAGTAAATGGCACATCTAATGAACGAGCTAACGTCTCAGCTAGCAGTGTTTTACCACTACCC
Source organism: Shewanella sp. P1-14-1 (assembly GCF_001401775.1). Classification (NCBI taxonomy): domain Bacteria; kingdom Pseudomonadati; phylum Pseudomonadota; class Gammaproteobacteria; order Alteromonadales; family Shewanellaceae; genus Shewanella; species Shewanella sp. P1-14-1. The sequence continues at coordinate 123,454 of NZ_LKTL01000007.1, forward strand.
GTTGGTCCGATAAGCAAGATATTACTTTTACCTAGTTCAACACCTTCAATCGGCGTGCCATTGCGTAAACGTTTATAATGGTTATAAACGGCAACTGACAGTACCTTTTTAGCTTGGTTCTGACCAATAACGTAATCATCTAAGTGCTCACGCAATTCGTGTGGTGTTGGCAACTTGTCTTGATCACGCTTTGGCGAGATCTCTTTAATTTCTTCACGAATGATGTCATTACATAACTCAACACATTCATCACAAACATATACCGAAGGTCCAGCGATTAGCTTTCTTACTTCATGTTGGCTTTTTCCGCAAAAAGAGCAGTACAGTAGTTTGCCACTGTCACCGGTACTTTTGTTATCGCCCATTACCCTACCTCTGTTGCAGCCTGTTCACTGTCTTTAGATATACTCTCTGTGCATTATTTGTACTACACAGAAACAGTTAAATATTTTTTATACGCTATTCATCACAGAATAGCGTACTCAGGCCTAAAAATCAGCTACGCTTTTCAAAAACTGAATCAACTAAACCATAATCAGCAGCTTCTTGTGCACTCATGAAGTTATCACGGTCTGTATCACGCTCGATAACATCTAATGGTTGCCCAGTGTGTTCAGCTAACATTTCATTTAATTTATTCTTAATGCCTAAGATTTCTTGAGCATGAATTGCAATGTCAGACGCTTGGCCTTGGAAACCACCCAAAGGCTGGTGAATCATGACTCGAGAATTCGGCAAACAATGACGCTTACCTTTTGCACCACCCGCTAATAAGAATGCGCCCATGCTGCAAGCTTGACCAATACATACAGTGCTTACGTTCGGTTTAATGAACTGCATTGTATCGTAAATTGCCATACCAGCAGTGACAGAACCACCTGGCGAGTTAATGTAGATTGAAATATCTTTATCCGGGCTTTCTGATTCTAGGAACAGTAACTGCGCCACGATCAGGTTAGCCATGTGTTCTTCAACCTGACCAACCAAGAAAATTACTCGCTCTTTTAATAAACGAGAGTAGATATCATATGAACGCTCACCTTTAGCAGTTTGTTCAACAACCATAGGTACAAGAGCATTGAGTACAGATTCTGGCGCTTTATGCATTTTATATTTCCCTAAAATAAAAATGGCTCGTATGAGGAACCTCATACGAGCCATTATAAATGGCGAACCGCCAATCAAGTCAAGCGATGGTTACGCTTTACCTGTTGCCTTGTTCATAAATTCTTCAAATTCGACGTCTTTAGTCGTCACTTTTGCAGATTTTAGTAAAACTTCAACAGCTTGCTCTTCAAGCGCTACGTTGCGCATGTTTTGCATAAGCTCTTTGTTGCCATTGTAGTATTCAACCACTTCACTTGGATCTTCATAAGCTGAAGCCATTGAAGCAATAAGACCTTGAACACGTTCGTCTTCAGCTTGAAGCTCGTTAGTTTTGATAACTTCGCCAAGAAGTAAACCAATTTTAACGCGACGCTCAGCTTGCTCTGTGAATAAATCAGCAGGAAGCTCAGGCATGTTCTCAGTTTGGCCACCAAAGCGTTGCATGGCTTGTTGACGAAGAACGTTAACTTCACCGTCTACTAGTGCTTTAGGGATAGTGATTTCGTTAGCTGATAATAAGCCTTCGATAACTTGCTCTTTCACATTTGCTTTTAGCGCTTGCTCAAGCTCACGAGTCATGTTTTTACGGATTTCAGCTTTAAGTGCGTCTAAACCACCTTCAGCGATACCGAATAAAGAAGCGAATTCATCGTTAACTTCTGGTAATTCTGCAGACTGAACTTCAGTAAGTGTAATTACGAACTTAGCCGCTTTACCTTTTAAGTTTTCAGCATGGTAGTCTTCAGGGAAAGTCACTTCGATTTCGAATTCATCACCTGCTTTATGACCGATAACACCAGTTTCGAAACCAGGGATCATACGGTTGCTACCAAGTTCTAATTCGAAGTCGTCAGCTTTTCCGCCTTCAAACTCTTCACCATCAACAGAACCAACAAAGTTCATTTTAACTTTATTGCCTTCTTCTGCAGCAGTTTCAACTACAGCAAATGTAGCGTGTTGCTTGCGAAGTGTTTCAATCATAGTGTCAACGTCAGCGTCATTAACTTCAGCTTGTGGTTGTTCAACTTCAATTGCGTCTAGACCCGTTAATGCTACTTCTGGGTAGATTTCAAACGTTGCAACGAACTCAAAGTTTTCGCCTTCAGTTTTACCTGGAGCAAAAACTGGCGCGCCTGCTGGGTTTAACTTTTCAGCCATGATAGCTTCGATAAAGTTGCGTTGCATAACTTCACCAGTGACATCTTGACGAATAGCAGCGCCGTAGCGTTGCTTGATGACAGAAACTGGTACTTTACCTGGACGGAAACCAGAAATCTTTGCACGCTTCGCTTCACGTATTAAATTGTCTTTAACTAATTTCTCAATTTGTTCAGCAGGAACAGAAATTGTTAGGCGACGTTCTAGGCCTTGAGTTGTTTCAACAGAAACTTGCATTGTTTTACCTCGAAATATGTCTGACGTCCTTTGTAATAGTCGAAAGCTCAACTATTAAATATTCGTTTCTTGATTATTAATGTTTACTAATAAAAGCATGATACAGCAGCTTTTCAGCGCTATTACCTGTAGTAATTCGTATTAGATATTTATCAAGACGCGACATTATAGCGACCGATTACAATAGAGTCGAGCCTGAAAATGCGGTTATATGGGGATTTTAGACATAAAAAAAGCGACCTAAGGTCGCTTTCTCTACAATCGTGCATTTTTAATGCAGAATTTGGGGTGACTGATGGGGCTCGAACCCACGACAACCGGAATCACAATCCGGGGCTCTACCAACTGAGCTACAATCACCATAATTTGGTACGCCACTCAGGATTCGAACCTGAGACCCACGCCTTAGAAGGGCGTTGCTCTATCCAGCTGAGCTAGTGGCGCTTGGCTTACATACTTATTCTGTATACCTGCTAGATAATTAGTAAACTGATTTGGTTTTCAGTTTAACTTTCCCAGCTTATTCATAAAGCGTTAACTTTACAAATAGAAATTTGGTCGGTGATAGAGGATTCGAACCTCTGACCCTCTGCTCCCAAAGCAGATGCGCTACCGGGCTGCGCTAATCACCGAGAAGTCTTGCTAATCAAGGTTTATGCATTAACTTAAGCCTTAACTGCGAGAACGGAGCGCATATTAACGAGTCACTTTACTATCGTCAACGATTTTTTTTACAAACTTGTTCAGCTGCTGTTTTTACACACAAAAAATTCTGTTTTCAATAAATCACTAAGTCAATAATCATGACAGAACTATGGCTGACTGATAGAATACGCCTCGTTAAAATTCATATATCATCGCGCCATATAAAGGAAACTATACCCCCATGACTGCCCAAAATATTGATGGCAAAGCGATCGCACAATCTATTCGTAGCACGTTAAAAGAAAAAGTGCTGGAACGCAAAACTGCTGGCAAGCGTATTCCGGGCCTCGCGGTTATCCTAGTCGGCGCTGATGCAGCGTCTCAAGTTTATGTAGGTAGTAAACGCCGCGCTTGTGAAGAAGTTGGCTTCGAATCTTACTCATATGACCTTGAAACCAGTACAACTGAAGCTGAGCTATTAGCCTTAATCGATCAATGTAATGAAGATCCTAAGATTGATGGAATTTTGGTACAACTTCCCTTACCCGCTCATATTGAAGATTCAAAAGTGATTGAGCGTATCAGACCTGATAAAGATGTTGATGGATTTCACCCTTATAATGTTGGCCGCTTAGCACAACGTATTCCTGTATTACGTTCATGTACGCCAAAAGGCATCATTACCTTAATAAAATCTACGGGCGTAGATACCTATGGCTTGGATGCAACCATTGTTGGCGCTTCAAACATTGTTGGCCGTCCTATGACACTTGAATTACTCCTAGCGGGTTGCACTACAACAACTTGTCATCGTTTTACAAAAAATCTAGAACAAAAAGTACGTCAAGCTGATTTACTGGTTGTCGCAGTAGGAAAGCCTGGCTTTATTCCAGGAGAGTGGATTAAGCCTGGTGCCATAGTTATTGATGTAGGGATTAACCGACTTGAAGATGGTCGTTTAGTCGGTGACGTTGAGTTTGATGTTGCAGCAGAAAAAGCCGCATTCATTACACCGGTACCTGGCGGTGTTGGCCCAATGACAATCGCAAGTCTACTTGAAAATACGCTTTATGCTGCCGAGCAGTATCACGATTAACTGTAAATGCTTAATAATTAAGCTTGCTTTGTTTTGACTCAAAGCCTACTGATAATAAGCCTATAAACAAAAAAGCCTGCTAAAAATAGCAGGCTTTTTTATCACAAGGACTTAACTACGACTTCTTTCGCCAAGTTGTGCCTTCTTCACCGTCTTCAAGTACGACGTTTAATGCATTTAGTCTATCGCGAGCTGCGTCAGCAGCTGGCCAGTCTTTCTCTGCACGGGCACGATTACGCTCAACTATCAGCGCTTCTATCTCTGCCACTTCATCATCGCTACCGTCACCTTGGAAGAATGCATCAACATCACGGTTGATAATACCCAACACATCTGTCAGTGACTTAAGGCTCATACCCAATGCACTTGCCTGAGCCATATCCACCAATTTCAAGCGGTTAATTTCACGCACCATATCAAAAATTACAGAGTAAGCTTCTGGTGTATTAAAGTCATCGTCCATTGCGACTATAAATTTATTAATAAATTCTGTAGCTGGTGCAGCCTCAACCGTAAGGTCAAGCCCTTTAAGTGAAGTATAAATACGTTCAAGAGCCGATTTAGCTTGTTTTAAATTGTCTTCTGAATAGTTCAATTGACTGCGGTAATGACCTGACAATAAGAAATAACGTACTGTTTCAGGATCATAATGGGCTAATACATCACGAATAGTGAAAAAATTACCTAATGACTTGGACATTTTTTCTTTATCAACCATGACCATGCCAGTATGCATCCAGTAATTCACGTATTGTGAACCGTGGGCACAGCAAGACTGAGCAATCTCATTTTCATGGTGTGGGAACTGCAAGTCACTGCCACCGCCATGGATGTCAAAATGCTCGCCTAAATGCTTACTGTTCATCGCAGAACATTCGATATGCCATCCAGGACGACCTGGTCCCCATGGCGACTCCCAAGTAGGTTCTCCTGGCTTTGACATTTTCCACAATACGAAATCCATAGGATCACGCTTTGTATCTTCAACTTCTACTCGTGCGCCAGCTTGTAATTGCTCAAGATTTTGACCAGATAAACGTCCATACTCAGGAAATGAAGAAACGCTAAATAGCACATCGCCACTTTCAGATACGTAAGCATGATCTTTAGCAATCAGCTTTTGAACCATCTCGATGATTTCTTCGATATGTAACGTTGCTCTTGGCTCAAAATCAGGTCGCATCATGTTCAATGCATCAAAATCATTATGCATTTCACCAATTAATCGCTCAGTTAACGAATCACAACTTTCATTGTTTTCAGCGGCACGCTTAATAATCTTGTCATCAACATCAGTGATATTACGCAGGTAATTCACTTCGTAGCCGCGGTAACGTAAATAACGAACGATCATATCGAAAGAAACAAAAGTACGACCATGGCCAATATGACATAAATCGTAGATGGTGATACCACATACATACATGTCAATTTTTCCAGGGTTAATCGGCTTAAATTCTTGCTTATCACGACTCATACTATTGTAAATTTTCAACATCGATGGTTCTCTTTTACTCGTTTTGATACCAATATAATTGGGATAAAGTCTATCATGAGCAATACTGTTTTGAATACTGCACTTTAAGCCTCACGTTAGATAAGTTAGAATCCCGCAACAATTTTTATCAAGGTATTTTAATATGATCACTTTACACACCAATATGGGCGACATTAAAGTTGCACTAAATACAGAAAAAGCGCCTTTAACTTCTGAAAACTTCATGCAGTACGTTAAAGATGGTTTTTATGATGGGACGATTTTTCACCGTGTAATTGATGGTTTCATGGTTCAAGGTGGTGGATTTACCGAAGACATGGTTCAGAAAACTCCTAAAGCAGCGATTAAGAACGAAGCGAATAACGGTTTATCAAACAAGATTGGTACTCTTGCTATGGCTCGTACTTCAGATCCTCATTCTGCTACAGCGCAATTCTTTATCAACGTCAGTGACAACACTTTCTTAGATTTCAAAGCAGAAACAGGCCAAGGCTGGGGTTACTGTGTGTTTGCTGAAGTTGTTGAAGGTTTAGACATCGTTGAAAAAATTAAAGGTGTCAGCACTGGCAACCGTGGCATGCATCAAGACGTGCCATTAGAAGCTGTGGTAATCAACAGTGTAAGCGTGGCTGAATAAACGCTAGTGCATACTGTATTTATGGGCGATTTGCATTTAAGTGCAGATCGTCCTGATATTTCCAAAGCCTTCATTGAATATCTCAACTCAGACCTTTCTGAGGTTGAAGCTTTATATATTATCGGTGATTTATTTGAGGTATGGACCAGTGATGATATTGCTGAGCCGTATACCGATGAAATAGCAACACATATTAAATCAGTCTCAACCAAACTGCCTGTTTACTTCATCCATGGCAACCGTGACTTTATGATAGGTAATGAATTTGCCAGTCGTTCTGGGATGATTTTATTACCAGAAATTAACATACTTAATTTATATGGTATTCAAACCGTGGTTCTTCACGGCGATAGTCTATGTACATTAGATAAAGCCTATCAACGTTTTCGACGCTTTCGTAATTCTACTATTGTAAAGTGGATTTATCGTCACCTTCCTAGATCGACTAGACAAAAAATTGCTGCAAACATAAGACAAAAAAGTCAAAACAGTAACCAACAAAAAACCTACGTGATTATGGATGTTGAACCATCAGCTGTTAGTGAATTATTGACTAAAACCAATACAACTCGCATGATCCACGGCCATACTCACAGACCTGCAATTCATGAACTCGACAATCATAAACAGCGTATCGTCGTCGGTGACTGGTACGAACAAGGCAGTATTCTTATCATAAAAAAAGACAGTGCGATGTTACAACAACTGCCTTTTACTACTCAGCGATAGTCAATACAGACCTAAATTCAGTTCAATTCAAGATATTTAAAATTAATGCGTTAATTCGAGACTAGATTATGTGGTACACCACTATGAAACTTGAAGTCTTCATCATTCGATTGAATAAGCTCTGCTTCAACATTTGCAAAATATGCAACTCGTTCATTGATATCAATTTTACTTATAGTTTGCGCTAAAGATAAATAGTCCTGATAATGACGGGCTTCTGAACGTAACAAAGAAATATAAAACCTTTCCAAATCTGCATCTAAATAGGGTGCGATTTTAGCGAAACGTTCGCAAGAACGCGCTTCAATAAATGCCCCTATGATTAATTTATCAACGAGCGCGTCAGGTTCAAAAGTTTTCACATGCTTCATCATTCCTTTCGCATATCGCCCAGCTTCTAATAATTCATAAGGAATGTTTTTCGCATCCATGAGTTCTAACACTTGATAGAAGTGATGTAATTCCTCCTTAATCAGCAGCACCATTTTATCCACTAAATCTTGGCCATAATCACAATCAGATCTGACCGTAACTTGCTTTGAAATATTACTTTTACCTTTAAGTGTCTCTAAGGACCCTTGCTTTTTATAAGCAAATTCTTCATAAGGCTTGACCCACGCACTAAGCTGGGTTGCGCTGTCTTTATCTACGGCGTATTTGCGAATTAAAAACATAGCACTTTGAGCGGCTTTTAATTCACATAGTAAGTGGTCTCTTAAAAGCAAAGACAAGTTTTCAGGCTTTTTGGCTTCATCTACCCATGACTGTGGTGTCTCACATTTTAAAAACGCCTTAATTGGCTCAAGTAATTGCTGCATGAATGATTTAAGTAGTCGACTGGATTTGCAGCTATTTTACCTCTAATAACAAGATTTCTACAGATAAAAGCGTATTAGAGCTTGACGAATGGATGCTTATGTTCAATAAATAGTCTATACATCTTCGTAACAATAGTTGCTAAAGTTGTATTTCGATTGCCTTTAATGGATAAACTTCTATAGGGATGAAGTTATTATTGGCTTAAATCACTCAAAAAGCAGAGTCATTTAAGCTGGTATGTGTGGGACTGATTAAGGCGATTGATATATGGGGCTATGATCAGTTCGTCTGAAGTTTGGCGAGCTATGTATGAATGCTAAACAAGGATAATAACAATGATATTAAATCACTTAATGGGGCTATACACTCATCCAAAGGAAGAGTGGAAGACAATTGAACGCAATCACGAAGCTGTAAAAAGCAGTCTAAGTCATATTTTACTTATCGCTTTAATTCCTTCTGTATGTAGCTATATTGCTACTGCCTACATTGGCTGGCATCCAGCTAATGGTGAACCTTTATTTTTAACACCGCAAAGCGCAATGTTCATGTCTGTCGGTATGTATTTTGGCTTAATCGGAGGCGTACTTGCACTTGCCTACCTATCTTATTGGATGGCAAAAACATTCGATGCCACGCCAACCTTTACTCAAGCGTTAGAGCTGGCCGCCTACACTGCAACACCTTTATTTATGGTGGGCATTTCAGTACTTTATCCAGTGCTATGGTTTATTATGCTCGTTGGCCTAGCAGGCTTAGCTTACTCTGTTTATCTGCTATATGCCGGAGTCCCGATCATAATGAATATCCCGGAAGAAAAAGGCTTTATTTACGCAAGCTCAGTAGTGACTGCGGGCTTGGTATTATTAGTTGGTCTAATGGGTAGTAGTGTTATTCTTTGGAGCATGGGTTTCGGCCCAATGATGCAATAGTCACAAATCGACTATAATTAAAGGCGCATTGGCGCCTTTTTTTATTGTGTGGATATAACATTAGTTTATTCGCTTGAGAATGCGTCGCTCTTTATTGCCATGTAATAGACGATCAATTTGTATCTATAGCGGCACAATAAGCCGTATCGTTAAGGGAACACATGACTAAAAATACTTACCAAAAAATCCTGTTTGTCGCACTGTTGTTGTTTGGACTTTTCGCCATTAATTATTGGGTAAAATCCTCTACCGATGAAGGAAAGATTCAGTCTGAAATCAAGCCAACGGCTTCAAATTCTAAACCTGTTGCTAAAACGACATCGATGCAATCAAAATCGCATCAATCAGCCAAAGACATTAGCTTAAATTCATTAGATGAACTGATTAGCCTCTTTGACTCACTTAATTACAATACCGAAAGCTGGAAAGCGGGTGTACGAGAAGTCCCTCGCCTAACCTTTGAGCGAGTCAGTGAGAAGTGGCAGCAAACGTCCAATGAAATACCAGTGCAGATGAAAAAGATGGTATTTTTCAGATTAATGGCGCCACTGATTTTAATCAGTAATGAGAACATTCTTAACGAACGACAAACTGTCGAACAAGCTTCACTTGATGATAAATCACTCATCGATATCGCAGTTAAATATAAGGTAATCAGTGACAAAGACAGTGCACTAACCGAAGAACAAAGACAGCAACTATTAAAACGCGTCGATATCATGCCGCCATCGCTTGTATTAGCTCAAGCTGCAGAAGAAAGCGGTTGGGCAACTTCCCGGTTTACCGTTGAAGGTAATGCCTTTTTCGGACAGTGGGACTTTAGTGGTAACGGAATGATCCCTAAACAGCAACGAAAAGAGTTAGGAAACTATGGTCTAGCAAGGTTTGATACACCGCAAGCTTCTGTAGAAGGATATATGCTAAATATTAACACTAACGCAGCCTATATTAAGCTTAGAGAGCTTAGACGAGATTTAAGAGCCAATGACCAACCTATTACTGGAATACAATTGGCTTCTGCGCTAGATAAATATTCAGAACGCGGGCAAGCTTACATCGACGGCATACAGCAGATGATTCGTTATAATAAATTAGATCAAGTTGATGAAGCCTACTTGAGCAATGACAGACCATTACACTTGATTTCATCCAATCAATAATACCCTTTGGATTTAATTAACGAGTAAAAACAAAAAAGCCAAGGTCAACACCTTGGCTTTTAAATATGACAACATGTCATTTTATAATTTATGCAAAAGAGTCACGTAAAGGCACTGTTAAATTGAAAACTAAATGCTCAGCTGTTGAATCTTTGTTATCTGCACAGAAGTAACCTTCTCGCTCAAATTGATAAGCCTTCTCAACTTCAGCATTTACAAGACCTGCTTCAACAACACCATTTACGACAACTAAAGATTCAGGGTTAATCACCTCATCTACAGTATCAAATGCTGCAGGCGTTGCTTCAGTAAATAATCTATTGTAAAGACGGAACTCTGCTTGCTTAGCCGTTGAAGCTTCAACCCAATGAATCACGCCTTTTACTTTACGACCATCGCTAGGATTTTTACCTAATGTCTCATTGTCGTAAGTACAGTAAACAGTAGTCACATTACCGTCTTCATCTTGATCAAAACGTTCAGCTTTAATCACATAAGCGTTACGTAAACGAACTTCCTTACCTAACACTAAACGTTTGAAATGCTTATTTGCAGACTCACGGAAATCTTCAGTATCAATAAACAACTCTTTACCAAATGCCAATTCACGAGTGCCCATCTCAGGCTTATTCGGGTGCATAGGGGCATTGATTGTTTCTGGTGAATCCGAAGGATAATTTTCAATTACCACTTTAATTGGCTTTAATACAGCCATTGCTCGTGGTGCATGCTCATTTAACTCTTCACGAATACAGGCATCAAGCACCCCGCCTTCAATCAAGTTCTCTTGTTTTGTTACGCCAATACGCTGACAAAACTCACGAATAGATGCAGGAGTATAGCCACGACGACGAAGTCCAGCAATCGTTGGCATTCTAGGGTCATCCCAACCATTCACTAAGTTTCTTTCAACCAAGTCATTTAATTTACGCTTCGACATTAAGGTATATTCAAGGTTTAGTCTTGAAAATTCATATTGACGCGTGCGGTTTGGTTGATTGAAATCATCTAAATGATCTAATACCCAATCATATAGACGTCGGTTATCTTGAAACTCTAATGTACATAAAGAGTGAGTGATATTTTCGATAGCATCTGAGATACAATGCGTAAAATCGTACATTGGATAAATGCACCATTTGTCAGCAGTTTGATGATGATGTGCAAAACGGATCCGATAGATAACGGGATCACGCATACACATAAATGGTGAAGCCATATCGATTTTAGCACGTAAAGCGCATTTACCTTCTTTGAATTCACCTAAGCGCATTTTTTCAAACAGCGCTAAGTTTTCTTCAACACTGGTATCACGGTAAGGACTATTTTTACCTGGCTCTTTTAACGTACCACGGTACTCACGTGTTTCTTCTGCATTCAAAAAACACACATAGGCAAGCCCTTTATTAATTAACTCCAACGCATATTGATGAAGTTGATCAAAATAGTTAGATGAATAACGAATTTCACCCGCCCAATCGAACCCTAACCAGCGTACGTCATCCTGAATTGAGTGAACGTAGTCGATATCTTCTTTTTCTGGGTTCGTATCATCAAAGCGCAAATTACATTGACCCTGATAATCTTTTGCAATACCAAAATTTAAACAAATAGACTTTGCGTGACCAATATGTAAAAAACCATTTGGCTCCGGCGGGAAACGTGTATGCACGCTATTGTGCTTTCCGCTTTTTAAGTCTTCATCAATGATATTACGAATGAAGTTACTTGGACGTACTTCGTTGTCCACTTGACTCATAGAGTTCCTCTTAGTGCACGGTGGTTAAATTTTCAGACCTTCGATGATCCTACAGTTTTACGTGAGTTACAATGCCTGTTTGATAAAAATAATCATCAGAAAACAAAAAACCAGCATTTACTAAAATGCTGGTTTTGATTTGAACATTATTTATGCTTATTCGGTAATGACTCGCACACCAGGAATAATCTGTTGATTTTTCTTACCCTGCTTTTTAAGCCAGAAATAAAACCCAACCAATGCAATACTGAAGAATGAAATCCAGCCAATTGATTGAACAGGGTGCTTGGCTATATTTGCACCTTGATATACAACAGTGGCACTGCCATATGCTAAACCAAAGGTCCATAGCGCTGCAAAACGCGCCCATTTCGAACCGAACTCATTGACTAATGCTCCCATTGCTGCAACACATGGTGTGTAAAGCAAAACAAATAACAAGTAAGCAAAAGCAGCTACCTTAGTGCTAAAACCAGCCTGTAGTGCACTGAAGGTTGAACGTTCAACCCCCTGCTCTTCTGCAGCTTCATCGATATTTTCTACATTACCTACATCAATCGACAATGGATCTTCTGGTGCAATGCCGAATAAGTTTTCAGGAATGGTATCCCATGCTTCTGAGAAGCTTTCAGATAGACTTGCAAGCTCTTCATCACCTTCTGTTGAATCTGAATATAAACTATTAAGCGTTCCAACAACGGCTTCTTTAGCAAAGATACCTGTAATAATACCTACTGTTGCCGGCCAGTTATCTTGCTCTACTCCCATAGGAGAGAAAAACGGCGTGACTTTTTGGCTCAGAACACTCAATACCGATTCTTTACTGTCTTCATGACCGAAACTACCATCGGTACCAATGGCATTCACAAAGTTCAGTAGTGTTACAACAATAACAATCGTCTTACCTGCGCCTAGAATAAAGCTTTTTGTACGTTTGGTCGTACGTGAAAAAACCGCTTTCGCCTTTGGCATTTCATAACTTGGTAATTCCATCACCACAGCACTACTGGTACCAGGCAACACTGTACTACGCAGTAATAAACCGGTACCAACTGCGGCTAAAATACCAATGATGTAAAGTAAAAATACAAGATTTTGACCCGACTCTGGGAAAAATGCAGCAGCAAATAAGGCGTATACAGGCAAACGAGCACCACAAGACATAAATGGTGCCATCATGCCTGTGACAATTCTTTCTCGCTCACTGCCTAGTGTACGTGTCGCCATAATGGCGGGAACGGAGCAACCAAACCCTACAATCATTGGAACAAACGCTTTTCCAGGCAGTCCAATACGACGCATTAAACCATCAACGACAAAAGCAGCTCTAGACATATAACCAGATGCTTCAAGTACTGACAATGCGAGGAACAATGCGGCAATAACAGGAATAAAGGTGGCCACAGTTTGTATACCTTGACCAATACCGCCAGCCAAGATAGTTACTAACCATAAAGGTGAGCCAATAGATTCTAATAATGCGCCAAATTGGTCGACAAATACTGCACCAGCAGTAATATCAAAGAAATCAATAAAGGCGCTACCCACGTTGATACTAAACATGAACATCAAGTACATCACCAGCAAAAAGACTGGCACACCAAGCACTGGATGAAGAATGATTTTATCTAGTTTGTCGCTTGCACTTTCATGCTCACCGACACTCACTGATGCATCAAATACTTTTTGAACAAAATCAAACCTTGTCGTGGCAACAAGTACCTCAATATCGGTACCTGACTGTTCAGCGATTTGAGTACAGTTGTTTACTACATCTTTAAGGCTGGTACTATCACATTGTCCACAGCCATTGCCATTACCCAGCATGGCTAGTGCACGACCACGGCTCAAGTTTTCAGCATGTTGTTGTAACGTTTTAACACCGGACTCAATGGACTCATCGTAATCTAGTACCAGCGGAGATTCAGTGACCTCACCTTTTAATAAACTCAGCACTTGATCTTGAACTTGCTTTATATCTGATTCGTCTCTAGAGCAAACGGCAACAACAGGGCAACCTAACTCTTGGCTCATTCGTTCGATATCAGCTTCAATACCAAGCTTTTTAGCTGCATCGATTTTGTTTAACACCACAACCATAGGAACACCAAGTTCTCTTAGTTGCACAGTTAAATACAAATGGCGTTCAATGTTAGTTGCATCAACAAGGTTAATAATCCCATCAACTCTTTGATCTGCTAAATATTGTTGAGCAATTTGCTCATCAAGGGAGCAATCACAGCTGTTGCCAGCTGGCAGCAAGTCATAAATACCTGGTAAGTCAGTAAGATGAACATTGGTATTCTCTAACGTGAAATAGCCTGTTTTCTTTTCAACTGTAACACCTGACCAGTTACCAACTTGCTGATTCGCGCCTGTTAATGCATTAAATAAAGTTGATTTACCTGCATTTGGATTACCTACAGTGACGCAATGAAATTCTTTAGTCATGTGCTACTACCACCTCAATGATATCTGCTAAATCGCGACGCATGCATAAACGGCTACCGCGTAACTCTAACTCTACACCACTCCCCATTGGTGCTCGGCGTAACATTGTGAACGCTGTATGAGGTGTAATCCCCATAGATAACAACTTCCGCTTTACTGTTTGAGGTAAAGAAAGTTGACCGATTTCAGCGATCTTAGCCGTATCCCCAGGATTGAGTTCACTGAGCTTCATTAGACATCCACCTTGCGTGCAAAATTTTATAATTGATTAATTTTATATTAGCCATTTACGCAATACCTTTACCTAGATCATGTTTTATAAGTGGAAACGAGAATAGTTTTCAATTGTATTGGTAATTATGTGATAAAAGCCCGAGTTTAAGAAGTGATTTTATGGCTTATTTATGTATGGCTTAAAATTCGCAATTTATTTCATTTAAACTTGATTGTTTAAATCCTAATATCAGATTGAAGCAATCCAAACAGATATTCATCAATTTGCCTGTCACCAATCTGATGATTTTGTCTTAATAACCCTTCTTGGATAAATCCACACTTGCGCATTACCTGAGCCGACCCAATGTTATCGACAGCGCAATAACCGATAAACTTTTGAATATTGAATTCGTGTATTCCCCAATCGATAACCTCTTTTAAACTTTCAGTGCCGTAACCTAAACCTTGTTGGTTTGGACTTATTAAGTAGCCTACTTCAGCACGATTCATCGCCTCGGACTCTTTATAAAAACCGGTTAAGCCTACAAACGTCTTATCTTGTATTGTTTCAATGATTAAGGTTAACCACTCACCAGAATCGTATGACCATGGTTCCAACCGTTGCTTAAAAGTCGACTCAATATCCGCTGTAGAGGTAACAGGCCGAATATGTGTTAACACAGTTTGATCAGAATTAATTGCTAGCACATTTGACCAGTCGTTTTGCTGAATTGTTCTAATGACTAACCTATCTGTATATAATGCAATCATTTATCAATTCCATTGATTAAATTTATTGAGTAACAAATAATAAAAAAGGCAGCCAAAGCTGCCTTCGACGATTAAGAGTTAAATTAACCGCGGCTTGTTACTTCAAGAAGGTGATACCCAAATTGTGTTTTCACTGGTCCTTGAACTTCGTTTAATGGCGCACTAAAAACAACCTCGTCAAATTCACGAACCATCATTCCTGGCCCAAAAGAACCTAACTCTCCACCTTGTGCTCCAGATGGGCATGAAGAATTTGCTTTTGCAATTTCAGCGAAATCGGCACCCGCTAGAATTTCTTGTTTCAATTGCTCACATTGCTCTTCTGAGCTAACTAAAAGGTGTCGTGCAGTTGCCTGTACCATGATGTACTCCTACTAATTTGTAGATAAAATTGCTAAAAATATAGGGAGTAAAACTCCCTATATATATTCAACTTACAAGCTAACAGTTATTCGTTATTTTGCCAATTCAG
The DNA here is from genome assembly GCF_001401775.1 of Shewanella sp. P1-14-1. Taxonomy (NCBI): domain Bacteria; kingdom Pseudomonadati; phylum Pseudomonadota; class Gammaproteobacteria; order Alteromonadales; family Shewanellaceae; genus Shewanella; species Shewanella sp. P1-14-1. The sequence goes on from NZ_LKTL01000007.1 coordinate 139,141, forward strand.
ATTCGACCCAACGTGCAATCTTTTTCTCCATCACAGCCATAGGCAATGAACCAGTGGTTAATATTTGATCATGAAAACCTTTAAGATCAAACTTGTCACCTAATTCTGACTCTGCATCAGCTCGTAATTTTAATATAGTAAGCTGACCAATCTTATACGAAAGTGCTTGTCCGGGAATCGCCATATAGCGCTCAACTTCGGCAACAATATCTGATTCTGCCATTGGAGAGTTATCTTTCATATACTGGATAGCTTGCTCACGACTCCAGCCTTTTGAATGTAAGCCTGTATCAACTACAAGACGCATCGCTCTTAGCATTTCATCAGATAATTTACCAAAATATTGATATGGGTCTTTGAATAACCCCATTTCTATACCCAAGTACTCAGCGTATAACGCCCAACCTTCTTCAAATGCTGTATAGCCCTGAAAGCGTTGAAATTCAGGTACTCCCGTTAATTCTTGCTTAATAGCAATTTGGAAATGATGTCCAGGAGCTGCTTCATGCAGTGATAAAGTCGTCATACCCCATTTAGGTTGAGCCTTCAAATTATAAGTATTGATATAAAACACACCCGGACGAGAACCATCAACCGCAGGCGACTGATATGAAGCACCTGCTGCTGATTTTTCTCTAAAGCTTTCAACAGGTTTAACAATGTAGTCAGCTTTTGGCATGACATTAAAGTACTTAGGCAGCTCTTTATTAATACTGTCTTTTAATGCCATGTACCCATCAATTAAACCTTGTCTATCTTCAAAGAAATATTCAGGTTCGCTTGATAGCGATGCAAAAAATGCTGTTAAATCGCCTTCAAAACCAACTTGTTCTCGCACTTTATCCATTTCAGATAAAATTCGACTTACCTCAGAAAGACCAATCTGATGGATTTCGTCAACAGGCATGGTCGTTGTTGTGTGACGATTAGCTAATGTCTGATACCATTCCTTACCATTCGGTAATCCCCACCAACCGTCAGATGCGCGAGCATGCGGTAAATAGGTGTCTTTAAAATAATCTCTTAATTGGGTCAGTGACGGTAGAAGCTCATCTTGGATAAGAGCAGTATATTCCTTGGTTAACGCAGCTTTATCTTGGTCACTGAAGTTTTCAGGTAAAGACGAAATTGGCGTGTAAAACAAACTATCGCTGGCAGTTTCAACTAATTGAGCATCAAGTTGTGGAATTATTCTTTCAACAAGCACTTTAGGCAATACAACTTTGCTCTTAATACCTTCATCCATTCTTACTTGAGCTAACTTAACCCAATTGATGAAGCCAGATAAGCGACCTAACCAATTTTGATAATCTTCTACCGTTTTAAAAGGTTGCGCACTTTCACCACTACCCAATTGCACCATGCTAATCACAGTACTATAGAACTGATTCATAGGCATGAAATGTTCTGGATAACTTTCAGCAACAAGATCCATATGCCTATCATAAATAAACATATCGAAGCTGAGTTGCAGATTTTTAGGTAACTTATCAGCATCTATTGCTTTGGCTTGTTTTAAATATTTTGAATTCAGCTCATGACGCTGTTTTAAATATACTTCTGTTAACGCGCCACCAAATTGGTCATTGTAATCATTAACACCAACATAGGTTGCGTAGATAGGCTCTAAAGCAAGTACATCATTAAAATAATTGTCAGCCATTGCTTTGTAAATATCTTCAGCTGATTGCTCTGTAACCGCTTTGGCTGCAGTTTCTGTTGTCACAGAATTAGCAGGAGCTGAGGTTGCTTCGGGTTCACTGCAAGCTTGCAACAACATAAGTGATGAAACTGATACGGCGAGTAGCGTTTTTTGCATAATAATTTCCCTATGGATGGTAATAAACGTATTACCAAAAAATGATCCGATACTTTGTAGTTATTATGTGTAATTTATCTAAATTTAGTGAATATCTCTAACGATAAATTGTAACTTAGAATAACAAGTTACCTAAGACATAAACCATAAATGAAAAGTAAAAAAAAAGCCCCATAAGGGGCTTTTCGATATCAACAAACTTACAAAGTAATGTTGTTGATACGTGCTTTTTCTTTGATATAAGAAATATAGCTATTTGCGCTACGTTTTGTCTTACTGTGTTTAGCAGCTCGATTTGCACGTTTATAAGCAGATTTGTATTGCTTTAGGCTTAAGTGAGCTAACGTTAGCTCAAGTTCAGCATCACCTGGCTCATCTAAACCAGCTGCAAGTGCTTTTTCAAACACTGGAATTGCAGCTTTAGGCTGTTCAGCGATAGCTAAGATTTTACCTTGTTTAAGGTACAACTCAGCATCTCCAGTTAACTCAGCAGCTTGACCATATAGTTTAGCTGCTTGCTTGAACTCTTTAGCGTTATGATAGAAACCAGCTAAGATTTTAATAGACTTTTCAGACTCTTTAATCAAACCAGACTTCATATGCTTTTCATAAATTTTAGCAGCATTATAAGGCGCACCATTTTGCGACATAAGTTGAGCTAAACGAGTGATGTTACCATCAGTCTCAAGAAAACCATTTTTATAAGCTAAATCATAAGTTGCTAAAGACTTAGTATAATCTTCAGTCATCAAATAGAACTGAGCAAGCTGAACCCATAGACGTTTATCGTCTTGGAATAAAGGCACCATAATCTCTAGTACTTTTACAGCCTCTTTATACTTCTTTTGGTTGAAGTATGAAGTCAATTTCATTTGATAAAGGCCTTTATCAGGTTTTTCCATCAAGGAAAGACCTTTGTCAGCCACTTCAAGTACTTTATCCCACTGCTTAAGTTCACTGTAAGCAATACCAACACGGCGGTATACTATTGGGTCAACTTTACAAGTGAAATCCATCCACTTGTAGTAGTAAGGAATCGCTTCCTTAAACTGTTTTTCTTGAAGTAATAAATCAGCATACAAACGTAATGTTGCAGCGTGATCTGTACCACCAAGAATATCAGCATCTACAGCAGTCTTTAAGTACTTAATAGCTGTACTCATTTGACCTTTTTCAGCATAGAAAGAGCCAATCATGCGACCAATATAAGCTTTGTCGAAATCATTTTTTGTATTGACTTCGAGTAAGATCTCAATGGCTTCGTCAAGTTGACCTTCTGTATATCTTTCAAATGCTCTTTGAACTTTTTTACCAGCACTTGCACCAACAGCTCTTGATTGACGCTCTTCGATTGGACATTTTTCAGCAGCTTGCGCGGTTGAAACAGCCAATAAAGAAGTACTACATAAAGTCAGCATTAATGCACTAGCTATTGTATTTACTTTACGCATTATCTACCTCCTTTATCTAGAGTGAAGTCAAGTTGAACTGTCATGCCAGGAACCTTCATCGCCTTACCATCAATGATTTTAGGCTTGTATTTCCATTTCTTCAGAGCTCTAACTGCTTCTCTGTCGAAAATACGCTTAGGTTCTGCTTTAATAACTTTAACGTCTTCGATTCCGCCTAGTTCGTTAATAGTAAACGAAAGTTGTACATAACCTTCTTTACCATCACGAGCAGCAGCAATTGGGTACTGAGGATCAATACGTACAATTGGTGTTGCATCGCCGTCACGCGTCATCATATTACCGAGTTTAAAGCCTGTGCTCGCACCACCAGCCACTACACCACTCATGTTAAATGCCATATTCGTATCAATATCTGATGACGTATCTGGCGGAGTAGTTTCCGGCTTAGGCGGTTGCTCAGGTGGCGCTGGCGGCTTAGGTTTGACCCTTGGCTTATCCTGAACTTTCGTATCCTGCTTCTCCATACTGATCTCAATAATAGGAGAATCAGTTTTGGTGTCGGCGCGCTTAGCGCCGCCACCGACCAAGAAGGCCATGAAGATAAACAAGGCGAAAGTAACAGCAGCACCTAAAATGAGTGATACTATTGCTCTCAGCATATTAGTCTTTCCCCGCTGAAATCGAAATTTTATCGATACCCGCTTTCTTAACGTTGTCCATTACTTTAACAACAAGGCCATGTTCGGCTTCTTGGTCTGCTTCGATTAATACCGCCGCTTCAGGTGCTTCAGCTAACATACGCTCAACGTTTGCTGTTACACGCTCAATGTCAACCTGACGGTTTTCCATTTTGATAACGCCAGTCTTACTAACACCAATAAAGATGTTCGCAGATTTTTGTTGTGTCGCCGTAGAAGCTTCAGGTTTCTTGTAATCAAGGCCTGATGGCTTAATGAACGAAGTCGTCACAATAAAGAAGATAAGCATAATGAATACGATGTCGAGCATCGGAGTCATATCTACTTGTGCTTCTTCTTCTACATTTAAATGCTTTTTACGTGCCATTTTAAATACTCTCTCTAGTGGTGCGGCAAGCTATCTTTAAGCTTTTCAAGACTGATTTTCATTTTTGCATCTAATCGAGTGCTAAAAAATACACCAGATAATGCTGCAACCATTCCTGCCATCGTTGGCATGGTTGCCATTGAAATACCAGCCGCCATCATACGAGCGTTACTCGTACCATGAACTGCCATCACATCGAACACTGCTATCATACCGGTAACGGTTCCTAGTAGACCTATCATAGGACAGATTGCTACTAAGGTTTTGATCATCAGCATACGAGCATTCATATCTTGTTTTGCTTGGGACATCCAAGCTTCACGGATACGGTGCGCATACCAAGAGGTAGAATCCTCTCGATTATTCCATAAGTCGATAATGCCTTTATGCTCTTTTGGTGCTACCCAATTGACGTACCAAAAGCGCTCGAGCATCAATACCCACATTAAGAATAAAACACCTGCAACCAACCAGAGGATATCTCCTCCGGTGGCCATGAAGCCCCTGACAGAGTCCCAAACATCCATCAGGATTAGCATCATTAGTCAGCCCTCTTCTCAGCATGTACTGCGATAATACCAGCACTTTGCTCTTCAAGAACTTGAACAACTGTTTTACTACGAGCTACAACGATTGCATGCATAAGCATCAATGGAAGTGCAGCAACTAGACCTTGAACGGTTGTCATCAATGCCATAGAAATACCACCAGCCATTAAGCGTGGGTCACCTGTACCGAACAATTGAATTGTTTGGAAGGTTGCGATCATACCAGTTACTGTACCTAGTAGACCCATCATTGGAGCGATAGCTGCCAGTACTTTAATGATTGAAATACGAGCTTCTAAAGCTGGTGTTTCTTTCAGAATAGCTTCGTCAAGCTTAAGTTCAAGTGTTTCAACATCAACATCTTTGTTTTCTTGGTAAACTTTAAGTACACGACCTAACGCGTTGTTACCAGGATTATCAATGTTCTTACGTTGTGCTTTAACTTGTGAACCTACGATGTAAAGCGTTACTAGACGTTCGATAGAAATCAACGCACCAAGAACAAGAATACCGATAATGATGTAACCAATTGGTCCACCAGCTTCAATACGCTCTTCAATAGTCGCTTTTTGTGTGAACACGCTTAGTAGAACACCACGAGCCGGGTCAACGAATAATTTTTCGTAACCAGAAGTTGCGCTAGTGAATGATTTAACACTAGAAACTTGTGCACTACCAGGTTGTTGAGATAGTTCTTGAATCAAGCCTAAATCAGCGTTGTAAACAACATATTGGCCATCAGCAAGTAAGTTGTATGCACCAACACGAGTAACTGTAGTTGTATGAACGTTACCGTCCAAACCTGTTACTTCAGCGTCGAAATTAACAACTTTGCCAGATTCAACCATTTCAAAAAGTTGTGCTTCCCAGAATTGCTCTAACTCGTCAATTTTTGGAAGTTCTTTACGAGCACCTAGTTCAGCAATAAATGCGTCACGGCCTGGGAACTGAGCAGTAATGTTAGAAGCAACTAACTTACCTGCGAAATCACCAGCTTCACCTTTAACAACACCGAACATTTCACCTAAGTCACCAGAAGCAATTTTACGATCTTCTTCTAACTGAGCGATTTTACGTTCGTTGTCAGTGAAAGCTTGAGCTAAATCTTTACCACGTTGAACTTCAGCAGCTAAAGCCGCTTTTTCACGCTTTAAAAGAGCGGCTTTATCGCCACGCTCATTTAAAAATTCAGCTTCACGCTTTTTGTTAGTCTTATTCGCGTTAGCACGATCTGTTTGTACTTGTTTTAATAATTGGTCAATCGTCTTTGGTGCATCAGCAGCACTAACCATTCCTGAAGTTAGAGACAAAGTTGCAGCAACGATTGCTGTAGTAATAAACTTTTTCATTATTGCGCAGCCTCCGCAGCAGGGATTGGTAAGGCGAATAGATCAGGAGCACCTTGTCCACGAGCCTGTTTAATTGCTTTGCTTAAGTTACGAAGATAGCTATCTTCTAACTTATCCCAGCTTTTAGATTCTTCGTTATACATCCAAGCCGACTTTTGGTCTTGGCTTTGCGCATATAAGCTAACACGGCCAAAGTTTAAGAAATCTACTAAGACTTCTTTGCCATCTAGCTCTAATTGACCTGTTTCAGCAATTAACTTTGAACCGTATTCACGTTCAATGTTATATGCGTCAAGAATTAGACGATATTTTTCAGCTAGTGTTACTTCAGCGCTGTTAAGAGTATCTTTTAAGCGTTGAACACGAGCTTCACGTGCGTCTTGATTGAATGGCAAGTCTAAAGCAATAAATTGCTCTAATGCTTCAACCATTTTAAACATTAAAGGAACAACACCTTGTCTAAGAGCATCAACACCGTCGATATCGTCTTGGATCAGTTTCATTGTTGCTTCTTGGTCTGCAACTAAGCCTGCAACGTAATCGTTGTAAGATTTTAGTGATTCACGTTCGTCAGCTACTGAGCCATACTCGAAAAGCATGTCTTGTGCTTGATCAAAATATTTATCTACTTTGTTTTGAGATGCAGCTGCATCAGCATGAATTTTGCTATCAGCTTTTTGTACATCGCTTAGAGGATCTGCAATCACGAAGTTGCTGCTAGCTAATGCAAGCGCGCCAACAAGTGCAGTAGCGATTTTTGTTCTATTGCTTACCTTGGACATAGTTCCCAACCAATTTATAGTGATTTAGAAAGCTTAACTAATGAGTAACAACTAGGATTATATTGTTAATCCTGACTGATACTGCTAAGTCTATCTTTCTCTTGTGATTGTTAGTTTTTTCTTCCCTATTCTATACCTGCTAAGGCATAGACCCGCTCGCATCATTTCACAAAATGTTGACCTGTGTCAACATTTGAGAACATCAAAAACTACTGGAAAGACGTGTTAAACGCTCTTGATTAGTCGAACGTTGTATTTTTAAGCAAAGTGAGACTGAAATAGAGTTGGAATCTTGGTGACTAGCTTGAATTTTATCAAAAAAAATAAGTCATTTAATTTATAAGGTAAATAACTAAGTTCATCTAAAATAGAATAAAACTAATATAAATATAAAAACAAAAAATCCCAATACGAGATCGTATTAGGATTTTTGTCAAAAAAATGATTGATCATATATTAGTATGAGCTTGTGTTTGCCCTTTTCTCCATGCTTCTCGTAAATCTTGTTCACTCTCTTTTCTAAGTTCGTCTGATAACTCGCGCGTCATACAAGTTTTTCTTTTCAAATTACTCCCTGTTTTCGCTACATATTCACATATTAAGTCTTCATCATTGTAACTGACGGTATCATCAGTATTCTGTGCTGCGCAGCCAGATAATAAAATCAACAAGATTAAAGCTGTAAATTTATCCATGATTTACTCCATTAAATTGAAAAAAGACATGGTTTTTTCAAACCATGTCTATCAGATTTACTTACTAAATTTATTTAAAAACTAATTTTAGAACTTAACGCCAACACCTAAGTACAAGTGTCTACCAGTTGTAGCATATGTACGTGGGTCAGTATTGTCATTGAAACCAGTCGCCGCATATGGTGGGTCTTGGTCAAATACGTTGCTGACTCCAATAGTAGTACTTACGTTATCAAAGTAATAAGTAAAGCGTGCATCATGTACCGTTTGACTATCAACTGTACGAGAATCACTTAAATCATCAAGATCTGTAGAACCATCATTGTTAGCATCAAATGGCTCTAATGCTTCACCAATGTAACGGATCTTCCAGTTAGCTGACCAGTTATCTTGTGCTAAGTTAATGTTGAAGTTAGTTTTCCACTCAGGGAAGTTACCATCACCACTTGTACGACGGAACCAACCAGCGTTTTCAATCGTTGAACCATCAGCTTGAGTGATTTCGTATGTGTCATAGTATGTAGTATCTAGAACGAAGCTTAAATCACCGATACCAGTTTCAATACTGTATTGAGCATTGAAATCATAACCTGATGAATGTACTCCACCCACGTTAATGTTACGATTATCAATATCACTTGAGTTACCATATAAACCTGGGAATTCAGGTCCATAACGAGTAATTAAGTCACAGTAAGTACCTTCTTCAGCACATTTATCTAAAATTAACTGTTCACCAATTGTAGAAATTGCGTTATCTAAATCGATATCCCAGTAATCAAGCGTAAATGATAAATTATCAACAAAACTTGGGCTCCAAACAGCACCGATAGTTACAGTATCTGCCTCTTCAGGTGTTAAATCTTCATTACCACCTAGAGTTGAAGATAATTGGTCACCAATAGGCTCAAAACCGCCTGCTGGAACGCCATCAGCGATACAGAAAGGAGTTGGATTTGTAGCACACTTATCTGAAACTAAAGGACTGTTATCAGAGTTACCAGCGAACAACTCACTCGTAGATGGTGCACGGAATGCTGTAGAAACAGTACCACGGAACATTAATCCATCAATAGGAAGCCAACGAAGACCAAGTTTATAGTTAGTTGTGTCACCAAATGTACTGTAATCAGAATAACGGATAGCACCGTCAATTTCTAAGCTTTCAGCACCAACTACACCAGATAGTAATGGGAAGTTCATTTCTGCATAAAGCTCATCAACTTCGTAGCTACCTTGAGTTTTTTGGCGGCTTGAACCACTAGTAATACCAAGTGCAATTAATGCATCTGGTAAATCTGCGCCTTCCTCTTCACGGTGCTCAGCACCAAATACCATACCTACTGGACCAGCAGGAAGCTCGAATGCATCACCAAATACACTAGCACTTAACACTGTTTGTTCATTAGAACCTAAGTCATGTGCTTCGAACGTAATATAATCAAGCATTTCTTGAGATACTTGAGTATCTGTACCTGGAATACCAAATGTATTTAAAGAAACACAATCAGCGATAGGAGCATCAGCAGTACCACAAACAATATCGCCATTTGCATCCATAAACGATGGACCTACAGCTAAGCTAACTTTTTCAAAGTTAACACCACCTGCACCGGCTGTGCTAGATGAGTTTTGACCGTAAACGTAAGACACTTCATAACCCCAAGTGTCAGCAAACTCACCAGCGATACCAAATACACCACGTACAGTATCAACTTCGAATGTTGAATCACGTCCACCAGTTTCAACCATACGACGACGCCAATCAGCAATATCAACTGTCTCGCCATTGTCATTCTTAGGACCTAACTGTTGGTTCCAATAGTTGTCAGCAGAATAAGTTGCATCTGTCCAACCGAAGAATGCAAGAGGTGCTAATGGTAATGGAGCAAGTTTAGTTTTAGATGTACGACGGTTAAATGAGACTTCAGAGAAGAAACGCACAGAATCATTAAAGCGATATTCAGCAGATGCATACATACCGTAACGCTCTTGAGGCGTTAAGTGATAGTTTGCAGGTGCATAGTTATAAGTATCTTTATCCCAATCCCAGCAATCATATCCTGTAGGGTTTGTGAAATCAGAAGGGTCAGATTGACCTGGGCCATTTGCTGCGCCATGAGTAAATGAATTACAAGTTGCGTCATCAATGCCATTATTTACGCCGTTATAACGACCCCATGGTGGCGCAGAAGAACCGCCTTTATCTAACTCGCCAGTGGCTGGGTTTAAGTCATATTCAAAAGCTGACCAATCACGGTCACCAGACATTTGCTCTGTTTGCTCTGTGTAATATGCACTTACTACCGCATTTGCTTTGTCACTACTTACACCAACTGTGAAATCTACAGTTTTAGTTTCGCCATCCCAGTTCTCAGTAGAACCGTCATAAGAAACGTTAGCTTCGAAACCTTCAAAATCATTACGAGTGATGATGTTTACAACACCAGCAATTGCATCAGAACCATAAACAGCTGAAGCACCGTCTTTTAACACTTCAACACGTTTAATGATTGCAACAGGAATAGTACTTAAGTCAGCAGATGCGTTAGCACCAGTACCTGAGTTAACCATACGACGGCCGTTAACAAGTACCAATGTTCTTGCGCTACCTAAACCACGTAAAGAAACACGTACTGCACCAGAACCACCGTTGTTAATAGCAGTGTTAGTTGCTGCACCAGCAACTGCAGGAATTTCTTGTAAGATATCACCGATGTTAGAAATACCTGATTCAACAAGATCTTCACGCGTAATAACTTGGACAGGGTTAGCACCTTCCATGTCAACACGTTTGATTCGTGAACCGGTAACTTCGATGCGTTCAACTTTTTCACCTTCTTCAGCAGCAAATGCTACTGGTGTGGTGAATGCCGCCGCAGCCGCACCGCTAATCATTGCTAGACGCACTGATTTAGCTAATAAATTCTTATGCATTGTCAATCTCCCTGGACTTATATCTTTCTTATTTTCCAAACTCAGTAAAACCAAGCTGGTGAATGTGTGCGAATTACACCGCTACTACATTTCAAGAGCAATAAAATCACAAATGAAACATTAATTCAACATATGTTTCATTAACATAACGAGAGTTTACTTGATATTGGTAGTTAATCTGTCCATTTTAGTGGACAGTATCAGATGATATAACTACCAACAAACCATAAGATATTGATAGATAACAGTTTTATTTATTACCAATCAGAACTAAGTTTATTAACATTTTGTTTTCAAATGAACAATATTTAAGCAGCCCCATTTCATTCTAAATGGTGAAACACATACTTATTGGTACAAAGTTTTAACATTTAACTTCATCTTTTTTATTCTAAACAAAAAAAAAGCACCCTTTCGGGTGCTTTTTATCAGTGATTAAACTTCTAAAGCGTATATCTGATACCGAAACCGATACCATCATCATCTGATAATTTCATAGCAGCTTCTTCACTACCACTGAAGTCACTACTATCAATACGACCTTCAATATAAATTACAGTGTTTGCATCCCAGATGTAATGCAAACCAGCAACCGTGAATTGACGTTTGAAAGTATCACCGTTGTATTCTGCTTTATATTCGTCACCAGCATCTAAGATGTTGTATGAAAGAAATGCACGGATGTTGTTATCAAAGCGGTATGATACTAACGTCTCAACACCATATGCTTCAGAAATTATGCGACCTAAATTGTCAGTATCGTGGAATTCTTGTTTACTGTAGTTTGCAGCAGCATATAAACCTTCAGAATCCCAGCCACCGCCATATGTCAAACCAAAGCCATAAATGATGTCAGTTTCTTCGATTTTTTCGTTTTCGACAGTTTCACCTTTGAACTCACCAACGTTCACACCGGCAGTCACAACAAAATTATCGGTAGCTTGGTAAGTAAGGGCTAAGCCATAAGTGTTGTTATATTCAATTGTCGCAACAGTTTGCTGAGCACTGATTAACGGAGCCACTGGCTCGTCACCAATACTTCCATCTGATAATACGTCAAACTCATCTTGTTTTAACTGAGCTTGAACTGCAAAGCTGAAGTCACCAAATGCATTACGGTATTGAACCGTTTTATCACCACGACCTGTACCGTTTACAGAACCATCACCTTTGTTATATGTGTAAGTACCAGAAGCATCACCATCCCAAACAAAACCGTAGTTAGTGTTATAAACGACGTCGTACCAAGCACCCCATTGCTTACCAATCGTCAGCGTACCGTATGTATCATGGTTTACACCTACATAGCCTAAACGGTTCGATAAGAAGTCACCATTCTCATAAGAAAGTTGGTCATTGTTATAAATAATTTCACTGTCACCAAATGGATTTACGCCCCACTCTAGTTTAGCAAACGCATTCCAACCATCGCCCATTTGGCGATCAAAACCAAAGTTAATGCGTGATGCACCATTGACTACTTCTGTAGTGTCTTGACCGTGATAAACACGTGCATCAATGAAGCCACCAATTTCTACTGAGTTCTTGTCATCTTTATAGATTTCAATTGCTGAAGCTGTTGGTACGAACATCACTGCTGCTAGTGTCGAAGCGATTAAAGTCTTTTTCATCGAGCTAAACCTTCCCATTTTAAATTCATCATTGTTGCTGGTAACAGTCCATTTTGTTTGTATTATCCTTTCAACAAAGGCTAGCATGCTGAAATATCACGAAACAAAGAAATGAGCGCAATTTCCGTATGAATATACTAAATGCACACATCAAACAGTACAATCAACTACCAAACTATTCAAAAATAGTAACGAATAACCACAAACGCAATATCAAATAACACTAAATTAACATTATCTGATGACTACTAAGACTATCAAACCCTTCCCCTAATAAGGCTAAAACTGGCTCCGCTATCGGCTTTATCTGCTTTTCGATGTAATAGTCATAATCTATTGACTCATTTACAGCAGTAATAGGCTGAGCACCATTCAATGTCATTCGGTACTCAATTAACGCTCCTCTTCTACCTTTATTCTTATCACCTGTGATCTGGCAAAGCCTAATGGCAGCTTTTACGTGTGGTGAGGATTTAGCGGTATATTCTTCTAAATGACGTTTCAATCGTTTTCTAAATATCAACTCATTATCGAATTGACCCAAAGCCAATTGCTCAAGTTGCTCGTTTAGATAAGATTTAACATCACCATTAGAAAACAATAAAAAATACAAATGGTATTGGATCCTTCTCGCTAACGGACTCCAATCGCTTCTTACTTGCTCCATTCCTTTGAAAGTAAGAGAGAGTTGCCCTTCGGCATCCTTTAATGCGCCGACGTAACGCTTTTTACTGCCAGCTTCTGACCCTCTTAAGGTTGGCATAACAAACTGACTAAAATGACTTTCGAATTCTAGCTCCAAATGACTAGTTAAAGCGTATTCATCCAGACAACGCTGTTGCCACTTAACTGTCATATCATGTGCTAGTTGCTCTCCTAGCTTATTGATATCTTTTACTTGATGCTTTTCACCCAACCACACAAATGTTGAGTCTGTATCACCATAAATAACCTTATAACCCAATTCTTCAATCCAAACTTTCGTTTGTTTCATAATTTGATGGCCACGCATTGTGATAGAACTTGCCAGTTTAGCGTCATGAAAAACGCACCCTTTTGAGCCTAAAACGCCATATAAAGAGTTCATGATAATTTTAATTGCTTGAGAAAGAGGTTTATCATTATCTTGTTTTGCTTTTTCTCTTTGCAGAGAAAGACTAGCAATAAGACCAGGTAAAATTGCATTATGACGATTAAACTTAGCTTCCAAAAAGCCGTCAACATCATCTTCTAAAGGGTTAAATTTTGCTTCAACAAGACTTTTAGGGTCAATTAAGAAGGTACGTATTATTGAAGGGTACAAACTTTTAAAATCGAGGACTAATACATCTTTATAAAAGCCTGGAATGGAGTCCATGACATAGCCACCTGGAGATTCTAAACCATTGCTGGCCGCTCTCGCTGGTGCAACAAATCCACTTCTATGAAGATGCGGTAAGTACAAGTTATTAAATGCAGCGACCGAGGCACCTACTCGCCCAAACTCAAGACCCGTTAATTTTGCTCTTTCTAATGCAAAAGCCAGTAATTGGGTCTTTTTAAAGATATCCCACACTAACCTACAATCGGTTAAGTTATAAAAAGCTAATGCTTGTTTGTTGTGCTCAAAAAGGTGACATATTTCTTGCCCACGATTTTCAACATGATCAATGGCTTTGCCTTCGTTTAATAAGTGCTGAGAAACATGCTCTAGTGAATAACGCTCGAATTGATAAAAAGCCGCTTTTATCCAATCAATACCATCAAGTACAACCCGTCCAGGCAGCGATAGTGTCTCAGGACGATACTTATCTTCCACCTTCCAAGTCAGCGCTTGTTCATCGCGACCGATTAATAATGCTATTTGATGTATTTGACAACGCTTATAAAGTAGCGCCAAATCAAAGGACACCACCGCCCAACCAATAATGACATCAGGGTCATACTCTTTGAACCAAGTTATCAGAGCTTTAATTAATGAGACTTCATCGCTCACCCAGTGAATGTCATCATCGCTTAATTTGTCGCTATCAAACTTTTTGTTATCTATTGATTCAGACTCTCCTACCATGATGACTTTCTGATAAAGGTCGGTTTGCTCATCTAGCGCTGAATGTGAACCATATAAACCAACAGAATACAGTTCACCAGTTGGGCTGCATTCAAAATCTAAAGACACCATTGAGACAGGCACATTAACTTCTGTTCTTCTGGCTTTGCTTGCTAAGTAAGTGTGAGTACTTGGATGATTATCAGTGTTATACGGCGGCTGTGATAAAGGAGCATTAAAGGCAAATTCAGCTTGTAATGCTATAAATCTTTCTATTAAAAAACGTTGTTCAGGTCTAATATCTGCTTCATAAATTTCAATACCAGCGTCATTAGCAATGCGCAGCACCTGTTTTAACATCGTTGTTGATTTTAAATAAACACACGAAACATCCTCGTAATTAAAACTTTTGAGGCTTACCGGCTCAATTCTTATACCAGTACTAAAATGACTTAAAATGAACTCAGAATCTATCTGCTTACAAAAGCAAATAACATCAGACTGCTCCACCTCAATGATTGCAGGACCGTCAGCTGTTTTTATAAAATACTGTAATAGTAATCGGCCATGTCGATAAATGGCGTGTCGGGTGAGTACGAGCCCTTTTAGGGTGTTTTTTTGCAATTGAGTGTCCATGGATTAACAAGATTACTTTACATATTGAGTGTGATTAACTGAATAAGGTCATAGCCATAGATATTCATAACATCTAAGATCGAGCCCTTCATTATCCGATTTGAATCCTGTCGCTAAAAGTCTTCGCTTAGCTTTTAGCTAGATTATATATTTCGAACAACTAAAATCACTGTTATTATGTACAGCATATAACAGCTAATACAGAATTAGTAAGTAAAGATTGCTAATGGACCCTACATGCTAACGGATCATATCAAAACCCAGATCCGCACTATCTATAAAGATATTGCGACTGCGATGCCAAATTTTCGTTCTCGCAGAGAGCAAAACTTTATGGTGGCAGAAATATCAAAAACCCTAGCTGGTGACTATGATAAACAACGACGCATTATGGTTTGTGAAGCAGGAACCGGTATTGGTAAATCCCTTTCTTATATTCTCGGAACGATTCCATTAGCTTTGGCAAGTAAGAAAAAGGTCTGTATCGCGACAGCAACAGTAGCCTTGCAGGAGCAGTTATTGCACAAGGATTTACCTTTCTTTTTGCAACAATCTGGCGTTGATTTTAAATTCGGTTTAGTTAAAGGCCGCCAGCGTTACGTATGTTTAGCTAAACTCGCTGCCATGATAGGTCCTGAAGACACATCTCAGATGGCAATGTGGCAAACTAAACCAGATCAAAGTCAAATAGATCTCCTCAAAGCCCTACATCAAGATTTTAACGACAATAAGTGGAACGGCGAGATTGATACATTAAAAAAGCCTATTCCTGACTTTTTATGGCAGCAAATTTGCTGTGATAAGCACAGTTGTCATCGCCAAATGTCGAGCCATCATCACTGCCCTTTTCATAAAGCTCGTGAAGATGTCGAGACCTGGGATGTACTTATTGTTAATCACAGTTTGCTGTTTGCCGATCTAGAGTTAGGCGGTGGCGTGATTTTGCCAGAACCTGAAGACATGTTTTATGTCATAGATGAGGCTCATCACTTGCCGACGGTAGCAAGAGATTTTTCAAGTGCTCAAGCAACATTGAGGGGGGCGAGTGATTGGCTTGAAAAGGCGTCAAAGACCTGCTCCAAACTTCAAAATCAACTTAAAACCACACATATTATTGCCCCTGTGCAAGCAATGCTCGATCACATTGGCGATTTAGTGACTCAGCTTAATCAAGTTGCCCATTTTTGCGACACACAGCCTAAACTTTTTGCCAACCCAGAAACGCGTTTACGATTCGAAAATGGCAAGCTTCCAGAATCTTTACTAATACAAGCAGAAAACTTAGCAACTACATCAAATCTTGCAGTAAAACAATTTACCAAGATCCAAAGTGTACTGAATGAAGCAATCAAAGATGGTGAACTACCAAAGCATCAATCAGAAGCTGCTTTATCAGAGGCCGGCTTTATACTGCAAAGGTTAGAAAATCTCGCAAAACTCTGGAAAATGCTCGCAAAAGAGGATTCCAAAAAAGGGGCGCCAATGGCTCGCTGGGCAGAGCTCATTACCGGTAAACAACAAGATTACCTATTTTGCGCATCTCCAATTGAGGTCGGTTTTATGCTTGAGCATATGCTCTGGCAAAAAGCTGCAGGCGTTATATTGTGTAGCGCAACATTAAGAGCCTTAAATAATTTCAATCATTTCGCTCACCAAGTCGGGTTATCCCTAAATGATGGTAGTCGTTTTTTAGCCTTGTTATCACCCTTTGATTATCAAAATAATGCGACATTGTTTATTCCACAAATGGAAAATGAACCCACTGAAGATGCTTTTACAGATGAACTAGCAGAACAAGTTATCGCACTCGTAGAAGATGAAATGGCGACATTAGTACTGTTTGCCTCATATTGGCAAATGGAAAAAGTAACAGATAAGGTCAATGGTAAAATAGCCAAAGACCAGCTGTTTGTGCAAGGAACCATGCCAAGGCAACAAATTTTAGAGCAACACAAGCTCCGCTGTGACCAAGGTAAGCCCAGTATTATTTTCGGTACAGGAAGTTTTTCAGAGGGGTTAGATTTACCCGGTGATTACCTTACCAATCTGATTATTACCAAATTACCCTTTGCAGTGCCAACTTCACCAGTTGAACAAGCGCATGCAGAATACATTAAGAGTAAAGGTGGTAATCCATTTTTACAGCTCACCATTCCAGATGCATCACGCAAATTGATCCAAAGTTGTGGTAGATTACTCCGTAAAGAAGATGATTATGGTCGCGTCACCATTTTAGATAGGCGTCTTATTACTAAGCGTTATGGTAAATCATTACTTGATGCCCTTCCGCCATTTCGTAAAGTTATAGAATAGGTATTTATTTGGAATTTCTGTTAGATCCTAGCCATTGGGCGTTTTTGGCTGTTATTGGATTAGTCGCTGGTTTTATTGATGCCGTAGTAGGAGGTGGTGGATTGTTATCAATTCCCGCACTACTGACTATGGGCATTCCGCCTCATTTAGCCTTAGGCACAAATAAGCTGGCAGCATGTTTCGGCTCATTGACCGCAGGATATACTTATTATAAGCAGCAACTCATCAAACTTAGATTTTGGCGAACCGCCTTTATTACCACTTTTATAGGTGCAGTATTAGGCAGCATTTTAGTGTATTTAATCGACGCCGCTTGGCTCGAAAAAATTCTTCCATTGGTTATCATCAGCATCGCGTTTTATACCTTACTCAGTCCAAAAGCAATGGGAGATAATATTTCTGTAGCGCCCACCCAATCGCCGTGTAAAACGAAACAAGCAGCTCAAGGGACTCTACTAGGTTGCTATGATGGTTTTGCTGGTCCTGGCATTGGTGCCTTTTGGACAGTAAGTAGTATCAGGCTGCACAAGCTACCTTTATTAAACAGTTGCGCCCTTGCTAGGGTCATGACGTTTGTCAGTAATGTCACTGCACTCGTTATTTTTGCCCTTTTAGGTGAAGTTGACTGGATACTGGGTCTATGGATGGGGGTGTGTATGATGGCGGGCTCATTCATTGGCGCGAAATCAGCAATACGATTCGGAATTCCCTTTGTCAAACCACTCTTTATTATTGTCGTACTAGCAATTGCAGCTAATCTTGCTTGGACAGCATGGTTATGAGAAATACAAATCAACTAATTCATCAATTAAAGCAGCAGATCAATACACTTGAACGAGATGCGTTAAATCATGACCAGCAATTGCCTACACAACAGAAGAAAATGCTGCAAGACATTGAAAGATTTAATTCGCAATTATTTATTCAGCAAGGTGCTCAGCTCACACCCTGTATCCAACAACTTAAAAAAGATATTGTTCAATTAGAAAAGCAACTTTCTCTAAAATTAGACATCAAAATTATCGAGTTAAGTTGCCAAAGAATACAAGACCGCTTTACTGCATTACGGCGAGCTTTAGTGACGACCAATATTAATGTAAAAACAGCTGAACAAAAACGTGCCAACAACCGTGCTAGATATGCGAAGAAACAACAGCAGCAACATGCCGACAGTGGATTTGCATGGATAGCTAACAATGTGATGAAAAATAGCCACCAGATTTACCAAGAGCTTAATAAACATTTGAATTGGGCTACAACTTTTGAACAAAAAATTGCAGAAATGGAAACTAAGCTTGCAAACTGTCACAGTGCTGACAAAATCACGATACAAAATGAAATCCTTTCTCTGCACCGCAGATTAGGAAAGTGCCGTCAAGCAATTAGCTATATTGAAGATAGGATTCAAATGTTTGAACGACCGAATCGAAATACAAATCGTTAAGGAGCAACAATGAAATTTACACTGCCGCTGAGTGCGACATTACTGGCTTTTGTCACTTCAACTTCTGTTATTGCAGCAAATCTCTCCATTCCTATGTCTTTTGAATATCTTGCTTTAGACGGCAAAGAAATTGATACCAATATGTTCTCGCATAAAACTAACCTTGAGTTAGATAACGGCCAGCACAAAATTGCAATTCGTTATCATGATATGGTTGATGATGATTTCAGTGATAGCCAGAGTTTTATTAAATCTTCACCATTTATTATCGATATCAAGGTTGATGGCGATTACGAGTATCAGTTAAAGCCTATCGACGGCGACTATGTCAAAAAGCCTAAAGCCTTTGCCAAAGACCCTCAAGTAGTAATTTCTCGAAAAGATAACGGCGCAGTATCATATACAGTAACTCAAACAGAATATAAAGAGAGTAGTTTTATTTCCAATTTGTTCAACGGTAATCAAGGCGAAGATATTGATACCTTGTCTGCTTCAGCAACGGATAGTAATACAAAATCTTTACC
Organism: Shewanella sp. P1-14-1; assembly: GCF_001401775.1. Lineage (NCBI taxonomy): Bacteria > Pseudomonadati > Pseudomonadota > Gammaproteobacteria > Alteromonadales > Shewanellaceae > Shewanella > Shewanella sp. P1-14-1. The sequence goes on from NZ_LKTL01000007.1 coordinate 158,325, forward strand.
TGTCGCTAAAGTTGCACCTAGTGCGACTGTTGCAGCAACGGCACCTGCTGTAGCCACTAGTGCAAATGAAGTTAACACGACTAAAACAAGCAGTACAAAAGTTAACGCCAATAGCCAAACAGGAACACATCCTGAGCAAATGCTTCAATATTGGTGGCTTCAAGCTGATGAAGAAACTCGTAAAGAATTTATGAGCTGGGCGATTAAACAGCTATAACTTTTTTTCATACCCTCTGCGCTTTCGGTTTTACATTTGGGCATACCACTTGTTTATCACACCAGCTACTCTAAGCTGGTGTTACCGAGTGCGCACCGTTTTCCAACCACGAAATATCAATTATTGCAGCAATATTTAATTTCAAGCGGTATAGCCAATACAAAAGACTTTCACTCTCCTACTAAAATTTGCATAGACCAACTAAAACAAGTTCATGATCCCGATTATGTAGATGGCTTTTTAGCTAACACACTCGATACAAAACAAATGAGGCGGATTGGTTTCCCTTGGAGTGAATCATTAGTAGACAGAACCTTACATGCAGTTAATGGCACTGTACTTTGCGCGAAATTGGCAATCGAAAATGGCGTCGCTTTACACTTAAGTGGTGGTTACCATCATGCCCACCAAGATTTCGGTAGTGGCTTCTGTATTTTCAACGATTTGATATTAGCCGCATCGACTATGATCAATTCAGGTAAAGCCAGTAAAGTGTTAATCATTGACTGTGATGTACACCAAGGAGACGGCACTGCCACATTAGCCAGTAATAATACTAATATTGTTACTTGCTCATTTCATTGCCTTAAAAACTTCCCAGCGCGAAAAGCAAAATCAGATCACGATGTTGAATTTCACAAATATACCAGTGATGATCAATTTATCGAGACAATAACAGAAGTTGTTCCCTACCTTATTAATATCCATCAACCAGATTTAATCCTTTATGATGCAGGCGTAGATATCCACATTAACGATGATCTAGGCTATCTCAACATTTCAACCGCTGGAATTTTAGCTAGAGATACAATAATTTTATCTACAGCAAAAAAGGCTCAAATCCCAATCGCGGCAGTTATCGGTGGTGGTTATAGCCGCGATGAAACTGAATTAACCCAACGCCATAGCCAACTTTTTATTGCAGCCAACTCAATCTAGTTGCAAACTGATATAAAAGTAGCGCCATCGGAGTAAATTATGCAGGTTGATATTCGCAATTATTATGAAGTCTTATTAATGGAAATATTAAGAGATGAAGGGTTAATGGAGGAACTGCCAGAAGAATACCTTGCCGACTTATGCTGCGTGACGTTAAATCAGTTGCCTGTTCGCTATATCAGACATCTAGTCGATACGTATTTTTTTGAAGATTATAATGAACTTCAAAATATGAAAAAAGAAATACAGGTCGCATTAGAGAAGTCTAGAGAATTTTTAAAATCGAACTTAAAAAGACGTTTAGCCGAAGAAGAGGCTGAAGCAAAAGCTAAAGTTGCAGCATTACCAAGCGTAGAAAACACATAATTGGTGTTAATAGATACAAATATTAAAAACCGATTATAAACTGGCTAGTAAAAGATAAAACGTAATAAAGAAGATAATAAAGAGAGGATTTGGAGGTTCCCCTAGAGCCACACCTCGGCACATGAGTCACCTGCTGCGGTTGCTCCCTTCCGGGCCTGGCCGAGTTCACAAGTTATCATTGCGAGGGGACCCTAAGGTCACCATAGATTTCACATTAAACGCTTCTTTTAATGTGAACGGCAGGATTATCCCCTAAGCCCCTGCCATGATCAAGCGAAATTATGGCTCATTCGATATGAACATGACTGTTTGCACAATCATTGCCCAATTTGCACATAATTTATCACAACTAAGGTAAATGCATGTTTATGCAATAACTTTAAATTTCAATACTAAATTCATTTCAAAAGTCTATTGATTTGGCCGCTCATTATTAATCGCGCAACAAATATGAGATCTGCATCACAATTTCCTTAAAAAGCTTGTAATTGACCATTAAAATCAGCCAAAAATCACCTGATTATGCATACATTTTTTAACTAAAAGACCTATTATTAGTAATGGCAATTTTAGACGTAAGTAATGTATGTGATGGTACATTGAATAATGGATTTATTCGTTATGCTTACTGAAATTGAGTATTCCTAACAGCTTAATAAAACACTGAAAAACTACAATATTGCAACGGATGAGCAATAACACTCCCGCCGGCATAACATTTTCAATATGCCAACTTGCAAATTGCAGATTTCAAAATACCTCTTTAGGCATACTAAGATCTTAATCACAGTGATTATAGAACTAAGTGAATAAAATAAAGAGGCTTATTAAAAGCTTGGATAATATCCATACACTTGATTTTATGATGAAGAATCAAGTACGAATAAAAATCTCTTGCAGGGAACAATGATGAAAAAATTCAATTTCAATACTACTGCTAAAGCGGTATTTAGTGCTGGCTTAATAGCCTTCGCTTTATCCGGTTGTGGCAGTGACGGTACCGACGGTAGTGATGGTGAAGACGGTGTTGTAGGCAAACCAGTTGGTTCTGTTTCAGCGTTAACGAGTACAATTACCACAGCAAGCGTTGATGAAAATCAATTTCTAACTGTTGATTTTAAATTAGCTGATGCAAACGGTGTTGCTCTTACAGGCCTAACACTTGCTGATATCGCCACGATATCTTTCGGACGAGTTGGTTCTGCAAATGAACCAGGTGAAGACGAAATTGTTAATCCAAGTGTCGATAGACAAATTTGGTTAAGTTACTTCAATAAAGACAAAGGCGATGGTTACTTCACAGGCTCTAGCTACTTTGACGGTAGTAAAAGTGAATGTGAAGATTGCTTCGTTGACAATAAAGATGGTAGCTATTCAATTACAATTGATAAAGCAATCGACACTCTAGATAAATACGACTACATGGCAGACGCAACCAACGGCGTTTACATGTCTATCAAAACAACCAACAACGAATCACAAACGTTAGTTAACAATAGTTTCTTCTATTGGGTACCTGCAACTGATGTAGAAGTTGAAAAACCACTACAAATTCTTGCAAATTCAGATTGTCAAACCTGTCACCGTGCTGATCAAGCTGGTGAATTATCAATGCATGGCAGTAAACATAATACAGAAGAAGCATGTTCTTTCTGTCACACTGATTACAACAGCTATAGCAAACAGGATACCGATAGCGAAGGTAATGCAATTGGTGAAGCGTATGAATACGATGGTTCAATCAAAGGTATGGTTCACAGTATCCATACTGAAGCTAACTTCTCTGACGCGGGTGTTTACCCACAAATGACATCAAACTGTTTAACTTGTCATAATCCAAATGAAGAGTTTAACTTAACTGATAGCTGGAAAGCTGATGTTGATACCACTGCATGTTGGAGCTGTCATAGCCCGAGCCCTGCAGCTGAAGCTGCCGGTGTTCCTGCTTCACATCAACAAGGCAATAACTGTTTAACTTGTCATAAAGACGGCGAACGCGCTCGTGGAGCAAATGAAGCCCATTACGCGTTAAACAGTAATTTCTTAGCAACAACACTCAAAGTTGAATTCAACTCTATGACTGTTGCCGATGATGAATCAGAAATTAAAGTAAACTTCACAGTGAAAAATGGTGAAGAATTAGTTGCGATTAACCAAATTGATCCTCGCCCATACCAATATGGTGGATTCAACAGTGCTATCGTCATTAATGGTGTATTAACTGATGACTTCTTAGTGAACTACCAAAAAGTAGGTTACGACACCTTTGTTGAAGAAGCGGATGGTTCTATTACCTCTACGGTCAGTGCTGATAGCTTTGATATCGCAACATTGATTGATGCAGGTTCAACTATCGTACTAAGCAGTCAACTTCATGTTTGTTCTCACAGAGGCGTCATCGAGTACTGTAACGAAGAAGATTTAGATGCTGGTGATCAGAGTGCTCCTTACGTAACCTCTGACACTTACTACTTCAACTTAGATGGTACAGTTGTTGAAGAATCACCACGTATGCAACATGCAGAAATGGCAGATTGTCAGCAATGTCACACAACTGAAATCACTCACCGTTATACCAATGACATTGATGGCTGTGCTTCTTGTCATAATGGTACCCGTGCAACATCAGGTGGTGAATCTTCTAACCTAGCATTTAAAGTTCACTCGAAGCATTACGTTTATGACTCAAGCGGTTCGTTATTCTTCAAGAAAACTGAATGTCAGGCATGTCATGGTGAAGATGGATTCTCTATCCAAAACATCACTGCTGAATCTACACCAGTTGCATTTGGTAAAGATGACAATGGATTGTTAGTTGTATCTCCACAAACGGCAGCTTGTGTTAGTTGTCACGTACCTCCATATGGTTTAAGCGAATCAACTATCCAACACATTGAAACTAATGGCGGTGTTGTCGGTACGATTGATTCATTAGGTGTTCCAGAAGCTGACTATGATGCATTGAATGTGGTTGAAACATGTTCAACTTGTCATAACGATGGACAAATCCTTGAAGCACACTCTAATTGGGGTGGACAGTAAAGGTTAATTAGCAAAATAAAGAGTCGCCAATGTGCGGCTCTTTTTGCTTTTTACTGATTTAAAGCGAGTTAGAACGACAAATATTATACCTCTTTATAAATAGACCGATCTGCTTCACAGTATCAGTCTAGATTTAAAGATTTTTATCTTGTTGTGGATTAACCTTGTAAGTGATGAATTTAAAACCCAAAAAGCTGAATTGACTCAAAAGACTATGTATCTAGGCACTAAATAAGCCAAGTCAAATTTAAGCAATGTCTTAATACGCAGGGACAAATGATGAACAAAAAAAATTCAAAAATAGCACTAATGCTTGTAGCAAGTGCCGTCAGCGTAGCCTTAACAGGCTGTGGCAGTGACGGTGATGATGGTAAAGATGGCAACCCTGGTCTTCCTGGTGGAACACCAGCAGAAGCAATTGAGCAGCTTAATTTAGAAGTGCTGTCAGTGACTTATGCCGACAATATCCCTACAGTTAAAGTTTATGCGACTAATGAAGATGATGAAGCAGTAGTCGGATTAAAAGACTTTTCAATTGAAAATGCAGCTCAGCTTATCCCTGCAGGCGCTAGCGGCGCAGGAAACAGCGCGAACTGGCAGAAGCTTGGCTCAACCTCTACTTTTGTTGATAACAAAAATGGTAGCTACGACTTCACTTTCGAAAGCTTCGATACAGATACATTCAATTCAGAATTAACTCAACGTTTTAATGTTGTTGCTGAAGCTTCAACGTTATTAGACGGTGTTACAGAAGTACCGGTCAGTGAAATTGTTGCTGATTTCGACGGGGAAGGTTACGAAGCGCTATACACTAAAAATATCGTATCTCACGAAGCGTGTGCAGCATGTCACGCTGAAGGCGAGAAGATTTACCACAAAGCCACTACGGTTGAAACGTGTATTACTTGTCATACCCAAGAATGGGCAGATGGCCGCGGTAAACCTGAAGTGGCATTCGCTCACTTAGTTCATAATGTTCATAACTCAAACAAAGTGTGGGGCCGTAATGATTATACTGCCGAAACTGCACACGCTATCGTTCAAGACAACTGTCAAAGCTGTCACATTGAATCAGAAGAGTTAACTGAATGGGGTAACTGGACACGTATTCCAACAATGGAAACTTGTACAAGTTGTCACACGAACATTGACTTCAAAGCGGGTGAAGGTCATTCACAACAGTCTGATAACTCAAACTGTATCGCATGTCATAACGCTAGCTGGACAGAAGAGATTCACACTGGCGATTTCGTACAGAAAAAAGCCTTCATTGATATGTACGGCATGACATCTTCATTAATCGTTAATTCAGACAAAACAGCCACACTGTCTGTCACGATTACTGACGCTGCGGGTACTGCAATTGATGCATCAACTCTCGTAAGCAAAATCCAACGTATTGAGACTATCACTAACGTGGGTCCAAACTTCCCAATCATGGGTTACAACGCAAGCCCAGGAAACGGACAAGCAAAAGTCGCTTACGACTTGGTTAGAAATGGTGAATTAGGTGAAAATGTTTCTGTAGAAGCAGGTGCATTACAATACACCCTACCAGCCCTTCCGTTTGATGAGTACTCACCTGCTGGCATCCAAGATACTGACACTGCCTTTACTTTCGTTGGTTTGGAAATGTGTAACGACGGTACTGAGGCGGTTGATTGTGGCGAAGATATTACTACAACGAGTATGAAAGCAGACTTAGTATTTGGCACTTTCTCAGGCGAAGCTCCAAGCATGCGTCATACTGATTCAGTCGCCTTTAATACTTGTGAAAACTGTCACGGTGAAACATTTGAAATTCACAAAGGCTACCATGCAGGTTTTGTCATGACTGAACAATTAGGTCGCGAAAATGACGAAGGTGAAGTAGTTGTAGGTGTTGATGCTTGTGTGACTTGTCATACTCCAGACGGTACTTACGCTTCAGGTGGTAATCAAGGTGCACTTGAAATGAAACTTCATAGTGTTCATGGCGAGGAAGGTATCATCAGTGACTGTACTCAATGTCATAATGACTTCAACCTTGACGCATTCAAACTGAAAGGTGCATTAGCGACTTCAAGTTATCTGGGCGATGCTGGGTATGTTAACGATGGTTACACCACACCAATCACAGCCACTTGTGCTTCTTGTCATGGTTTCGATGAAATTAAAGCTCACGCAGAAGGCCAAGGCGCTGTTGTAAATGGTTCTTACGATGATGCCAATGCTTCAGCTCAACTTGAGTTCTGTATGGGATGTCATAAGCCAACTATCTTCGATCACACTGCGGTGAACATGTAATTGTAATATCAGGGAGAAGCTCGCTTCTCCCTTTTACAACTATAAATACATCTACATCATGGATAGATTGGGAAGCCTTACTATGAAAATTAAAATGAAATTAAACTCTATAATCCCAACCTTTATGGCAATTGCACTGCTATCTCTTGGGATGTCTCATTCGGCCTATGCGTCGAAATGGGATGCCAAAATGACACCTGAAGAAGTCGAAGCTGTATTAGACAAAAAGTTCGAAGAAGGGAGTTACTCACCAAAAGGGGCTGACTCTTGCTTAATGTGTCATAGACGCTCTGAAAAAGTGATGGACCTATTTAAAGGCGTTCACGGTGCAATTGACTCTTCAAAGAGTCCAATGGCAGGCCTTCAATGTGAAGCATGTCACGGCCCAATGGGTAAACATAACCGTGGTGGTAACGAACCAGTTATCGCTTTTGGCCCTGATTCTACCCTAGCGCCAGAGAAACAAAACAGTGTTTGTATGGGCTGTCACTTAGATGACGACCGTATGTCTTGGAATACCAGCCATCACGACAATGCTGATGTTGCTTGTGCTTCATGTCACAGCGTACATACAGCTAACGATCCTATTCTGTCTAAAAAGACTGAAATGGAAGTGTGTACAAGTTGTCATACCAAGCAAAAAACTGACATGAACAAACGATCTAGTCATCCAATGAAATGGAATCAAATGACATGTAGTGATTGTCATAATCCACATGGCAGCATGGCTGATTCAGACTTGGTTAAACCAAGTGTGAACGAAACCTGTTACTCATGTCACGCTGAAAAACGCGGCCCTAAACTATGGGAACATGCTCCAGTGACAGAAAATTGTGTCACTTGTCATAATCCACATGGCAGCGTAAACGAAGGAATGCTAAATACTCGTGCTCCACAACTATGTCAGCAATGTCATGCCAGCGATGGCCATGCTAGCAATGCATATTTAGGGAACACAGGTATGGGTTCTAATGTTGGTGATAATGCCTTTACTGGTGGCCGCAGTTGCTTAAATTGTCATAGCCAAGTACATGGTTCAAACCACCCTTCTGGCAAATTACTTCAGCGTTAAGGATGTACGACTATGAAATTTAAACTGAATATTATCACCTTAGCGTTAGTTGCCAATGCTGGATTTGCAATGGCAGCAGATGGTTACGGTGTCGGCAATGCCAATACAGATAAAGTTAAATTTGATAAATGGGTCTGTAAAGGTTGTGCTGTAGAAACGGGTGTTACTGGAAGTGTTGGCGTTGGCGTTGGTTATAACAGTGAAGATGATATTCACTCAGCTAATGCTTTTGGTAGTGACAATGAAATCGCGCCTAAATTAGATGCTGATGTTAATTACATCGGAGAATCGGGTTATAGAGCGAAAGTTGAAGCTACAGATCTTGGCTTAGATAATGGCCGTTTGGATGTAAATGTTGGTAAATTAGGCCAGTACAACTTCAACCTAAATTACCGCTCATTAGCCACTTACAGCTCAAACACTGTTATGTCTCCGTATCAAGGTATTGGTGGTTCAGACCTCACATTACCAGATAACTGGGTCACTGCAGGTTCAACTGACGGTATGTCAGAGCTATATAGTAGCCTTAACCCATTCGAGCTTTCACTGAAACGCGAACGTGCAGGCCTTGGTTTTGAATATCAAACTGAATCAATGTTAACCACTTACGTTAATTATCAACGTGAAGAAAAAACCGGCACTAAGACAGCTTCAGGTAGCTTCTTCAATCAGTCAATGATGATTGCAGAGCCTGTTGACTACACAACTGATACCATCAATGCTGGTATCAAATTTAGCGGTAAAAACTGGTTCACAAGCTTAAACTACGATGGCTCTATCTTTAAAAATGATAATGCTGAATTAAGCTACGATAATGCGTTTAATCCGACTTTTGGTGCTCAGACTCGTGGCTATATGGCACTTGATCCTGATAACGAATCACATATCGTGTCGCTGCTGGGTCAATACACTGAAAATGGTACTGCTGTTAGCGGTCGCTTGATGTTCGGTCAAATGAGCCAAGATCAAGACGTGGTAACGTCTGGTTATGGCTATAGTGTGCCAACTGAATCTGTTGATGCTAAAGTTGATTTAACCGGAATGACATTAAAAGCAGTCAGCCGCGTTAACCGCTCTGTTCGAGTATCGGGTAGTTACGACTACTCTGACCGTGAAAACAACACGAATATTGAAGAGTGGACTCAAATCAGCATTAATGATGTTAACGGCCAAGTCGCTTATAACACCCCTTATGATCAAACAACTCACCGTGCAAAAATTGGTGCTGACTATCGCATTAACCGTGGTATGAAGTTAGACGGTGGTGTTGATTATAAACGTGATGAGCGCAGTTACTCAGAGCGTGAAGTCACTGAAGAAAGCACTATTTGGGCTCGTTACCGCTTAAACAGTTTTGAAAACTGGGACATGTGGGTAAAAGGTAGTTTCGGAAGTCGAGATGGCTCTGATTACCAAGCTTCTGAATGGACCTCTTCAGAAAATAACGACTTACTACGTAAATATTATTTAGCAGATCGTGATCGTAGCATGGTTGAAGCTCGTGTTAGCCATACACCAATCGATGCATTAACAATTGATTTAGGTGTTCGTTACGCATTAGATGACTACACTGATACCGAGATTGGGTTAACTGAGTCAAAAGACACCAGTTACGACGTTAATGTAAACTACATGTTTAACAAAGACGTTATGCTAAATGCATTCTATAACCATCAGGTTATTGAGTCACAACAATCTGGCAGTAGCACGTTCTCTGGCCCTACTTGGCAAGCTGACATCGAAGACACCGTTGACGTTGTTGGTGCTAACCTAAGTTACAACAACTTAATGGATAGCCGTCTACGTTTAGGTCTAGATTACACTTACTCAGAATCAGACAGTAATACTCAAGTACGCCAAGGTGTGACTGGAGACTACGGTGATTACTTTGCAAAAGTGCATAACGTTAATTTATATGGTCAATACCAAGCTACTGAGAAAATGGCTTTACGTCTTGATTATAAAATTGAAAAGTACCTAGATAATGATGCAGCAAATGATATCGCTCCTGATAACATTTGGAATGTCATGACCTTTGGAAGCAACAGTCACGATTACACTGCTCACATGATTATGTTAAGCGTCAACTACAAGTTGTAAGCGATAACACGATTAAAAAAAGCCTGCTATTTAGCAGGCTTTTTTGTTTTATCTATTTACTTTTGTGCTCACATTCTCATTTAACGATAAATAACTCACGATTGCTAAATTAACAAAAGCTATTCTACTCATTGTTGATTAAAATCTGAGGAATGAGAACATATAGACACATTACCATGCTTAAAAAGTCCCTAATCATTTCGAGTTTGCCATTATTGTTATTGTCTGCACCAGCGTTTGCATCCACAACAACCATGGCCAACAACAGCTTATTGGTATTTATCGCACTTATGGCTTTTGTGACCATTAATGCCGTTGTGCAAACCTGCTGCTACTTTTCTGGCCAATATGTCCAGTCCAGCTTTAGCCATAAACATGTAACCGTTTCGGTTATTATTCCTCTCATTGCATTGATAGGTTTTATTAATCAATATCAGAGTTTTGCGCAGTTTATTCTCTACTTTGGCGTTGTATTACTATCGACTGGTGCTGCTTTAATACCTTTACCATTAACCAACAAACGCCCTCCTTCACGCTTTTCTGCATTGATTCTGCTTAGCGGTGCCATCATCATTTTGCCTTTAAGTATTATTGTGGCGCCGATTAGTCTATTTTCAATCGCGCTTTGCCACATTGCTTTGAAACAATCGCAAACACCACCTATTGCCAAATTTGCGACATTATTGACATTAATTACCAGTTACGGTTTATTGATTTACTGGTTATTTCAATTCGTTAATCAAATCGCAGCCTAATCCAATTTGTGAGTAACCCATGTATGTAATTGACAGTGCTATCGCCAATAAAATTGTAAACAGAACCATGAAAATCATTGGCCATAATATCAATGTGATGAATGCTCAAGGGGTTATTCTAGGATCGGGGACAAATGAGCGAATTGGCGCTGTCCATGAAGGTGCGTTATTGGCAATAAGCCAAAATCGTAATGTAGAAATTAATCAAGAGATTGCCCCAAGTTTACATGGGGTTAAATCAGGGCTAAATCTTCCCCTACATTATCAAGGGCAAATTGTCGGCGTGATAGGCATTACCGGCAACCCATCAGAGTTAGCTCAGTATGGCGAACTACTGAAAATGACAGCAGAAATGATTGTCGAACAAGCCAATCTACAAGATCAACTACAGTGGCAAAATAGACAAAAAGAAGAATTCATTTTGCAACTCATTCGCGCCGAAGAAAAGGACGTTGATCAGTTAACTCACTGGGGACATCAGCTTAGTATTGACGTAAAAGAAGAGCGTGTTGTCGCCATTATCGAAATTGAATCTGTAAACCAGCAGCAGGTTCATAATAACCAAGCACTAAAGCAAATGGTACATTTACTGCAGTATCCCGACAGAAATAACTTGATTGCAATGACTTCACTCAATCAATTAGTCATTTTGAAGCCTGCCTTTTTAGATGGGCGCCAATGGGATCCAGCGCTCGAAAGCCATCGTATCGATAAGTTATTGCAACGTATCCCCGCCAACATGGAGCTAAAGCTCAACATTGCTTTAGGGCATTTCTTCGGTGGTGTAGAAGGAATAGCAAAATCCTATCGAACCGCGAAAGAAACCCTTGCCATTGGCAAAAGTCTTAACCCAGAGAAAAATAAATACTTATATGAAGATTACGCACTGCAAGTCATCTTTACCGGGCTGAAACAACATTGGCGTGGTGACGCCCTAGCAGCACCTTATTTAAAACTCGTCCATGCAGACAAAAATGGCGTATTACAAAAAACCTTAGCGGTTTACATTCAACATATTGGCGATCATAAACGTTGTGCTGAAGTGCTGTTTATTCATCGCAACACATTGAGATATAGACTGGATAAAATTCAGCAAATAACTGGAACAAACTTACAAGAATTTCAGCATTTGCTTAATCTATATCTTGGGCAAATCATGTTTCAGGCCTAAACCATGATAGTTTTCTTCAGCTGAAACAATCAAAAGTCATCAAAATAACCGATCACAGCTCACAACCTGTGCACCTGCACAAACAAATACCCTGTATGCATATTAATTCTGTGAAATAGCACAAAGCAAATAGATATCATTTTTTCAATAATACGCCTACAAAAACAACATATCTTAATACCCTAAATAGAGTAGTTATCAATGAGCATGATCTTGATATTAATTGGCGTAATTGCATTTATTGTTATTGCGACATCTAAATTTAAATTACACCCTTTTTTAACACTAATTTTAGCTTCTTTTTTAGCAGCCTTTGCTTATGGTTTGCCAAGTGCAGACATTGCTAAAACTATCACCACAGGCTTTGGTGGCATATTAGGCTATATTGGCCTCGTTATCGTGCTAGGTACTATTATCGGTACTATTCTTGAAAAAAGCGGCGCTGCCATCACCATGGCTGACGTAGTCATTAAAGTGCTTGGAAAACGCTTTCCAACATTAACCATGTCCATTATTGGTTATATTGTCTCGATCCCAGTATTTTGTGATTCAGGTTTTGTCATTTTAAATTCATTAAAACAATCTATGGCAAACCGCATGAAGGTATCGAGTGTATCAATGAGCGTAGCTTTAGCTACAGGTTTATACGCAACTCATACTTTTGTGCCACCTACACCAGGTCCTATCGCTGCAGCCGGTAACCTCGGGCTAGAAAACCAGCTCGGGCTTGTAATTGCTGTCGGGGTGTTTATTGCCGCTATTGCCGCACTTGCCGGAACATTATGGGCAAACCGCTTCGCAAACGAGCAACCCGATGGCGAAGGTGCAGAAGAGCTTAATGACAAATTAGAAGATTATGAAGCGCTAAAAAGCAGTTATGGCGAACTGCCAAGCCCAGCTAAAGCCTTTGCACCAATCTTTGTGCCGATACTGCTGATTTGCTTAGGTTCAATAGCCAACTTCCCGTCGGCACCATTAGGTAAAGAGAGCTTATTTGATATTTTAATGTTCTTGGGCCAACCCGTTAATGCACTTATGATTGGTTTGTTGTTAGCCATTCCGCTACTAAAAAGCACTGATAAAGTGAAAGAGTTCAGCGAACGTATTAGCCAAGGCTTAGTCGTAGCCGCTCCTATTTTGTTAATTACTGGTGCAGGCGGTGCTTTCGGCGCCGTTCTTAAAGCCACTGAAATTGGTACATACCTTGGCAGTAGCTTATCGGCACTTGGTGTCGGTATTTTCATGCCATTCATTGTCGCTGCAGCACTTAAATCAGCACAAGGCTCATCGACTGTTGCCTTGGTTGCTACTTCAGCGCTTGTCGCTCCGTTATTAGGCGATATTGGCTTAGCGAGTGATATGGGACGAGTACTCACAGTGATGGCGATTGGTGCAGGTGCAATGACAGTGTCACATGCTAACGACAGCTTTTTCTGGGTTGTTACGCAATTTAGCCGCATGAGTGTTAAACAAGCTTATCGAGCACAAACAATGGCAACTCTAGTACAAGGTCTTACCGCAATGACCCTAGTGTACCTACTCAGCCTCGTTCTTCTATAAATACCCTTTCGTCCCGCTCAGCTCTTTGCTGAGTGGGGCTTTCTAAAACCTAAGAGAATTGTTATGAAAATAGTCATTGCCCCTGACTCATTCAAAGAGAGCCTTAGTGCATTAGGTGTTGCTAATGCAATAGAGGAAGGATTTAAACGAATTTTCCCTGATGCAGAATATTGTAAAGTACCAATGGCCGATGGCGGCGAAGGCACTGTACAAGCAATGGTTGACGCAACTAACGGGCAATTAGTGACTCTTCAGGTTACAGGGCCAGATGGTCAACCGGTATCAGCGCATTACGGTATCTTAGGGGCTGAGAATTCAGTAGAGGGGAGCGATAATCTCGCTCCCCAAAAACTGACAGCAGTCATCGAAATGGCAGAGGCTTCAGGGTTGCATCATATTAAACGCGATCACAGAAATCCGATGCTTACCACCAGCTACGGTACAGGTGAGTTGATCCGAGACGCGCTTGATCGTGGCATACGCCACATAATATTGGGACTAGGTGGCAGTGCGACCAATGACGGTGGTGCAGGTATGGCGCAAGCGCTTGGTTTTACCTTACTCACCAGCCAAGGTAATGCTATAACTTACGGCGCAGCAGGTTTAACCCAATTGGCAAGTATTAATACTGATGAGGTTCACCCGCTTTTGAGCAATTGCCAAATCGATGTGGCGTGTGATGTTGACAACCCGTTATGTGGCCCTAACGGCGCCTCGGCAATATTTGGCCCGCAAAAAGGGGCGACGCCTCAAATGGTAACAGAACTCGACAATGCCCTGAGACATTTTGCATCCATCGTTAACAACACCAGCCAGTTATCCTTAATTAACGATATAGACTTATTTCCTGGTGCTGGGGCTGCTGGCGGAATGGGATTTGGGGTAATGGCATTACTTGACGCTAAATTACAACCTGGGGTTGATATTGTCGTACAAGCCGTCAAATTAGCTGAAAAAATGGATAAGGCAAATCTTGTTATCACAGGTGAAGGCAGAATGGATAGTCAAACCCTCAGTGGTAAAACACCTATGGGCGTGATGCAACAGGCGATAAAACAAGATATCCCCGTGATTGGTATTGCTGGGTGTTTAGGTCAAGGTGCTGAGGATATTCTGGCTCAGGGCATGACAGCAATATTTCCAATCATTCCTTCGTTATCCCCACTGGATGATATTTTAACCAATGCCCATAATAACTTGGTAAACACTGCTCAAAATATCGCCGCAAGCTTGAAACTATCAATATAAAAACGACCGTTTGAAGCAAAAACTTGCTGCCAAATAATCCTTGCAGTAAAGTTAGCCCTCATAATCGCCATGAAATCACCTTCAAAAAGAGTGATTCATGGCTGAAAAATAAAAATGATGGCACGATTAAATGACCACTAAGAACGACCGCAAAGCCCAAGCATCTGAAGATAGTCTATTACGTATTTTTACCGTACCAGAAGATGCAGAATCAACGTTAAGTATCATTGAACAAAAGCTCTCTGAAGATTTAGCGGGATTCTTGGGTAAAAGCATTGCTGCTTTAGAGAAACCTTTATCACTGATTGAACAAGACTTCAGGACATTTCAGATCCCTGATGCCCCACGCTTTGTTTCTGATTATACTGATGAAATCATGCAAAACTTGGTCGCTCACTCAGTACATACCTCTGCCCCGAGCTTTATCGGTCATATGACATCGGCATTGCCATATTTTGTACTGCCACTGTCTAAAATGATGGTTGGCCTGAATCAAAACTTGGTCAAAATTGAAACTTCAAAAGCTTTCACCCCGCTTGAACGCCAAGTCTTGGGAATGATGCACCACCTTATATTTGGCCAAAATGATTCGTTTTATGAACAATGGATGCATAGTGCAAACTACTCTTTAGGCGCCTTTTGTTCTGGTGGAACCGTTGCCAATATCACCGCTCTGTGGATTGCACGCAACCAATTATTGAAAGCAGATGGACATTTTAAAGGAATAAACCGTGAAGGTTTACCCAAGGCCTTAAAATATTATGGTTTTGAGGACATCGCCATACTGGTATCTGAACGCGGCCATTACTCCATTGGAAAAACCGCTGATTTGTTAGGGATCGGTCGTGATAATATCATCAGTATTCCAACCACAGCTGACAATAAAGTTGATGTTACAAAAATGCGTCAAACAGCCAAACAGCTGGCCAGTGACAATATAAAAGTCATGGCAATTGTTGGCGTAGCGGGTACTACTGAAACAGGTAATATTGATCCCTTAGCTGAGCTTGCTGAGTTAGCACGAGAACTTGATTGTCACTTTCATGTGGACGCGGCGTGGGGCGGCGCAAGTTTATTATCAAACAAATATCGCTATTTGCTTGATGGTATAGAACAAGCTGACTCTGTCACAATCGATGCCCATAAACAAATGTACGTCCCTATGGGCGCGGGTATGGTGTTATTTAAAGACCCGGAACTTGCCAATGCCATTGCCCATCACGCTGAATATATTTTACGTGTCGGCTCTAAGGACTTAGGGAGTCAAACCCTTGAAGGCTCAAGACCTGGTATGGCTATGTTAGTCCATGCCTGCTTGCAAATTATTGGCGGTGACGGCTATGAAATTTTAATCAATAACAGCCTTGAAAAAGCCCGCTACTTTGCTGACTGTATTGTCGAACACAGAGACTTTGAGCTTATTACTTACCCTGAATTGTGCATTTTAACCTATCGATTTGTACCGCACTCAGTACAACAAGCTATTGATGATGCCGTTGAACGGGGTGACGTTAAGTTTGTCACAACATGTAATGAACTTCTCGATGGCTTAACCCAATTCATTCAAAAGCATCAACGTGAACAAGGTAAATCATTCGTGTCACGTACACGGATAAAACCAGCCAAATATCTGCGTAAAGACACCACAGTATTTAGAGTTGTTTTAGCTAATCCGCTTACCACTGAAACCATATTAAAAGACGTGTTAGCGGAACAAAGCGATATTGCACAGCTTGATAAGCAGTATCTGCCACGCTTGCTAGAATTGTGTAAAGTGACCTAAATAAGATAGGTTACACTCCATTCGTCTTCATAAAAAACCAGCCAAACGGCTGGTTTTTTAAACGCTAAACATTAACGCCGCAATACCTTAAGTGTAGCTTTCTTCAACCTCTATTGGCCGCACAATATAATCACTCGCTTTTAAACCAAACCATTGTGGTAACGTTACTCCTAATGCCACAGATGAACAGGTTCCACAAACGATCCCGACGAATAATGCAACAGAGAAGCCTTGCAAACTGTCGCCAGCTAAAAGCCAAAGGCTTGATACAGTGACTAATGTTGTCCCCGATGTGACTAAAGTTCTTGAAAACGTTGCTTTAACAGCGTCATCAATAATAGGAGCCGTCTTAGATTCTGGGCGCATTCTCATCAACTCCCTCACTCTATCAGCAATAATGATTGAGTCATTCAATGAGTAACCAAGCACCGCCAATAAGGCCGCCAATACCGTTAAGTTAAACTCCAATTGAAATAGAGAGAACACGCCTAATACGATAACAATATCCGTGATCAACGCCATTAAAGCACCTGATGCCAATCGCCAATCAAACCGCATACTCAAATACACCATAATTAATAATAAGCATGCAATGACCGCTAAGCCGCCCTGTTCAACCATTTCTTGTCCAACTTGTGGGCCAACAACACTGTTGCTGTATACTTGCACGGAATCACTGACTGGTAACAGCTGTTGCGTAATACTGAGATCGGGTAATTCATCATGGTTATATCGGATTGTCCACTGACCTGCTGGCGCGCCTTGAGTCACTTGCACATCTTGTTTAAGCACTTTATCTAAATGCGCTTTTAACTCACTACTTGCCACGGTTTGGTCAATCGCGACTTCAGCCACTACTCCACCAGTAAAATCGAGCCCCCAGTTAAACCCTTTAACGCCCATAATCGTCATTGAAACGACTAATAATATTAAAGATATCCCTGTCATAAAGCATCGTAATTGGGTCAATATTGATGTCGGTGCCGTTAAAGACAATCTCTCAATTAATTTTTTCATTATATTTTAACCATACGACGCTGATCGCGTCCCCAAATAAGATTAATGATGACTCTAGATAAAAAGATCCCAGTGAACATACTGGTTAGAAGACCTAATCCCAATGTAAGTGCAAAACCTTGAATAGGACCATTACCAATCGAATAGAGTGCGATAGCAACAATCATAGTGGTTAAATTAGCATCCCAAATGGAAGAGAAAGCGCTATCAAAGCCTGTGTTTATAGATTGAGCAAAACTGTAACCTTGTTTCATTTTGTCTCTAACACGCTCAAAAATAAGCACATTGGTATCAACGGCCATACCTACAGTAAGTACTAACCCTGCGATACCTGGCATAGTGAGTACTGCGCCAGGAATTAAAGCAATTAACCCCACTAACATGACTAAGTTAATGCACAATGCTGAATTAGCAACCCAACCTAAACGGCGATACCATAATGCGATAAACGTCAGTGTTAACCCCAAACCTAATGCTAAAGCAGCAAAGCCGTTCTTAACATTTTCAGCTCCAAGAGTTGGTCCTATGGTACGTTCTTCAACAATGGTGACAGGTGCAGTTAGCGAGCCTGCACTTAACAACAAGGCAAGTTGCTGTGCCTCAGCAAGATTTCCACTACCTGTGATCTGAAAACGACTACCTAACTGCGCTTGAATCGTTGCAACACTAATGACCTCACTGTTTTTAATGCTAGTACCATCTCGACCTTGTGTGTACTCGTTATAAACTGTTGCCATAGGCTGGCCAATGTTTGCCCGAGAATGATGGGACATTTTTCTCCCCCCTGCAGAATCGAGCACTAAATTCACTTCTGCCAGTCCCATCTCACCAATGCTAGCCCTTGCATCAATAATATGCTCACCACCGAAGATAGCGTTTCTATTGAGGTAAACAGGCTTACCATTTTCATCATCAATAACTAATGCACCGGGTGAGCGTTCACTGACTAAGCTATGAAATGATAATGATGCGGTTGCGCCAATAACGTCCTTAGCTGCAGCTGGGTCTTGTACGCCAGGTAATTCAATCCTTATTCTTGATTGACCTTGTCTTTGTACCGATGCTTCAGTAATCCCTAAATGTTCAATTCGACTGCGCATAATTTGTAAATTTTGTAGCACTGTAGATGCACGTAACGCGTCTCTTTCTTCTTCGGTTTGACTCAATATTAATTGATTATTACTGACTGCTCTTTGCCATTGCGGAAACTCTTCACGAGCAACTGAAATCGCCTTTTGTAAGCTTTCTGGCGACCTAAAACTTAAATAAACGCTATCATCGACATGGCGACCTGTTGAGCCTCTGACTTTAGCGCGAAACTCATCCATAACCACCTGCCGGTGGGCGTGATAAACAGGCTCCATATCCACATCAAGTAAGAATTGCACTCCACCACGTAAATCCAAACCTAACTTGATTGGCGCAAAGCCTAAGTTGGTTAGCCAATCAGGCGCTGAAGGTTCCATCGCTAGTGCAATAACTTCACCCTCAATGAGGTGCTGCTCCATAACATCTTTTGTTTTAGCTTGTTGATTATCATCTTGTAATACAATAATCGTTTGTCCATTCGTTTGATGGATAGCAGTTGTTGCTATATCGGCCTGAGTGAGATATTTCGACACAGCGAGAACATCAATAGTTTGGTTAGGGTGCTTAATATGTACTGAAGCCTGTTCGCCGTACCATGAAGGTAAAGCGCTTAAAAATAAAATCACGATGCTGACGCTCAGCACGATATATTTCCAAATCGCATTACGATTTAGAGGTTGGTGTTGTTTTTTGTTCACAATAAATTCTCTGACAATACAAAACACAAAGCACTGTTCGAGCTTATTGATAACGCATGGCATTCCTAAAAGGAGCTTCGCGGTTCAATAATCAAAAGCGCACGGTAAAGTTCCGATAAATATCGGATTTCAAGCCAAAGAAATTAAGCTAGACGTTGATGATTATGGCTATACAGACTATTGCCATCTTTCCAACCGGAAACACGGGATATTGCGGAGCTCAGCTGGCTGGTCCAGTGATTAACAAACTTGGGAGTTGAGATTGGAGCAATATAGCGATTAAAAATCATCGGTTCAAAAAAAGCGATGAGAAGGGAGTAATTGGGTTTTTCGCCGATACCTGCGCGGTTATCATGACTCACGACTCGGCGAAAATCATTGAGAAAATCAAAGCGCTCAATGTCACTGATAAGTGGCAAATCTTTTACAGGCTCAATGTGAGTTTGATTAAAGCTGGTTTCAAGCTCTGTGGGTAAAGCGACATCATTCACAATGGGATTAATATGGCTAACTTGATAACTTATTGAAGGCCCAGAAACGTGTAAAGCTGGGTTTCCCTCGGCAGCAATCATCGTGGAGAATAAACTCAACGATAAAAATAACACTATAAATGCTAAGCCACGGGTTATCACAATGCTATTCCTTAATGATGTAAAGCGATTATAGGCAATCACTTACAAGTTAACACTCAATTTTTAGAGTAATAAGACTCCCCCTCAGGACAAAGAATAAATAAACTATAAAAATCAGACAACTACATAAAGTTAATAATAATTAATAACAAGC
This sequence comes from Shewanella sp. P1-14-1, assembly GCF_001401775.1. NCBI lineage: Bacteria > Pseudomonadati > Pseudomonadota > Gammaproteobacteria > Alteromonadales > Shewanellaceae > Shewanella > Shewanella sp. P1-14-1. The sequence continues at coordinate 178,454 of NZ_LKTL01000007.1, forward strand.
GACTCATTCTACAAATAGTTTTATAAAGTTAACCTTGTTCTATCTTATCCCCATGACTTGGTGGCGTAGAGGTCACCGTGAATACCAACTCACTATTATGTTGATTACTTAATTGGTGGGCTTTACCAGCACCGACATGAATCCCTTGCAACGGATTAACAGTCAATACTTCACCTTCCACTTCTATCGTTGCTATACCCGATAAAACGAAAAAAAACTGCTCTGATTTCTGGTGAAAGTGTCGAGATTCAAAGCTACCTGGCGGCACACGCTCTTGGATAACGCTTAATTGCTTTGATTTCACCAGATGCCAACCATCACAATTATTTCCCCATATATAATGCTCTGCTAATTGCTGACTTATAACTGACAAACTTGCTCCTAGATAAGTTAGATAGTTCCTTAACGGTTTGAATAGTTACCCTAATCAATCAAGATACAAAATCCAACACATATGTGGCCATTTATAAAAAACGCAAAGCCCGTTAATTCCAATTTTTGAAAGCAAAAAGCCCGCTACAAAATAGCGGGCTATTCTAAATATGGCAGAGAAATAGGGATTTGAACCCTACATTGATGTGCTACAAACCTTTTAACTCTCTAATCAAACTCACTCAAATTCTAGAAAGCAAAAAGCCCGCTATTGCTAGCGGGCTCTTTCGATAAATATGGCAGAGAGATAGGGATTTGAACCCAAGGCTTCCGTATTAAATTCAAAATTAGTCGTTTAGTTTCAATTGTTTGCAACTAAAAAATGTAAATAGAAGCTGCAATTGCTAACTATGATTGACTATATTTCTGAATGGCAAAAAAGTCAACATTCTTAATGATTAAACATGGTAATTCCATGCATAGAATTCTTAAAATTAGTTAAGCTACTAACTCATTTATGGACAAAAATCATTTAGATTATTTACTTAAATCGAGAGTCATCGGATTAGTTCAGGTATCTAAAACTCCAAGGTCTCACCATCAGCAGGAATAAGGACTTTATCTGACAAACCGTTTTTATCAATTGCTTCTTTAAGAATTGGTCGAGTCACTGCACAGTGGTTTAGTGCCTCCATATGGTTCGCAATCACCTTGTTAGGGGAAAGACGGATAAACTCCATCACTTCATCAATAGACATCAATAACGGTTGACCAACGTCCATACGAGCACGACCTGCCGCGACTACTGTGATATCAGGTTTCAACTCAGTCAACGCTCGTTTTACATCATCGGTTAGAACTGTATCACCGCTAATGTAAATAGAAGGCTCATTGGGGAGCTCCAAGAAAAATCCAACACCATTAGCCATTACCTTGTGAATCCATCCATGGCCGTGCAAAGCCGGAACCGCGGTGAGCTTTCCGTCTAGAAAGTCGATAGTTTGCCAGTCTTCAATTCCCCAATTTACCGTTAAGTCGTATTTTTCTAGGTAAGCCTTATCTTTGGCTGGTGTCGCAACTGGGATATTACGACTTGTTAAAAACGTCTCACCTGCCGGATCTAGGTGATCTCCATGTTGTAATGCCTTGATACCAAGTGTTTGACTGTGAGTAATTAAGGTATGAGTAACCTTGTTTAGTAGCTCATCGGCATTACTTGGCATCTCAACGGTTGGATTTTTCGCGGCCTTAGCCTTAATGACTGAAAACGGAGGCATAGAGCCTTTTTTCCCCAACATAGGATCAATAAGGATAAATGTTTCGCCAGATTCAATGATAAAAGTTGCGCTACGTAGGTGGTGGATCTTCATAATGCCTCTCTAAACTCACTAACAAGTCATGTTCTCTATACGATTTAGTATGCTACTTTACGACTTCTTATGATACTGTCTTGAAAGTCAACGTTCGCGCAAATCGAGACACTCATGAACAAATCAAGCGAGTTAATTAAAATTACTATGATAGCCTTTGAAGGCATCAGTGCTTTTCATCTCTCTGTGCCCTGTCTGGTGTTTCAAGATATCTTTTTCGGTCAGCCGGTTCGGTTTAACTTGAGGATCTGTAGCGAAAACAGCTTGCGGTTTGAAACAAGCTCTGGATTTGGTGTGGTGGTCGATAGCGATCTAAGTGCTACCCAAGAAGCCGATATTATAATTATTCCAAGCTGGCCAAATGACCTGCCAGAGCCAAGTGAGCGACTTCTAGAGGCGTTAATAGATCATCATGATAAAGGGAAGTTGCTGGTAGGGCTCTGCCTTGGTTCTTATGTTCTCGCGTGTGCTGGCATTCTCGATGGCAAACGAGCCACAAGCCACTGGGCATTTACCGAACAATTTCAGCAGCAATTTCCTAAGGTGAATTTTGACCCAAACCCTCTATTTGTTGAACATGAGACTATCATCACCTCTGCTGGAGTAGCAGCTTCACTCGATTGCTGTCTGCACATAGTGCGCCGTTTGTGTGGTAGTGAGCTTGCGAATGATCTCGCTCGTAAGATGGTGACTGCACCATCTCGTAATGGTGGGCAGCAACAATACATACCAGCACCAGTCAACATAAAACCCCTCACAGAGACAAGTATTAACCTTGTGATTGAGCAGGTTGAGCAGAGTCTCAATCAGTCTCATTCACTAGATGAACTCGCTGAGCGCTGTGCGATGAGTAAACGTACCTTTACACGCCAGTTTAAATCCACCTATGGTTGTACATTTGGTGAATGGCTGCAAAATCGACGTTTGGTGTTTAGCCAACGTCTATTAGAAACCACGAAACTATCGATACCTCAAATTGCAGAGCAAGCGGGTTTTGGCTCTGACAGTGTATTTAGAAAGCACTTTAAATCTGCTTTTCATGTATCGCCGGTTCAGTGGCGCACGACTTTCAAGCAATAGAACTCATTTCATTGAGGGCATTTTTGCGTTACATGCTACCGCCAGCATACCTTTGGACATTTATGAGTCAGTGATTCTGCTAAATTAGCATTTAAAGGATTAACTCGGGTATTGCAAATCTCTAGCTACGTGGCCAAGTTCACTTAGCCACTACAGGAGCCGTTCAAGTCTTAAAAAACATCATCCCAATAAGGTAAATTACCATAATAGTTACTGAGAAACTCGATAAAAACACTCAACTTAGTCGCAATCAGCTTACGGTGCGGATACACCGCATATAGCGCCATGGGTTCTGGCTCAAACTCTTTTAGAATAACGTTAAGTTGGCCCTTCTTTAGTGCGTCAGACACGATAAAGGTGGGTTGAAAAACATAGCCCTCTCCCGCTATAGCGGACTCAACGAGGATATCGCCGTTGTTGCAGGATATACCGGAACTCTCCTCTTTTGACGAGCGCTTCAGCGCATTCATAAGTGGGGACTCGGATTGACTGTAATCCATGTAGCTGTAGCTTAGCAGATGCTCTGGAATAAGCTGTTCCGGATGCTCTGGCGTTCCATGCCGTTCAAGATAGTCTGGGGAAGCACACATAACCAACCGAACCGGAGCAACACGCTTTGCAATTAAGGATGAGCTTTTTAATTGCCCGATCCGTAACGCTAAATCAAAGCCCTCCTCAACCACATCGACTTTCCGATCGTTGAGTTGCAAATCGATACCCACAGCCGGATTGAGCTGCTTAAAATCCCGAATAAGTGAAGCGAGATGCTTGGTAGCAAAAGTCACCGGAGCACTGATACGCAGTAAACCTTGCGCCTCATTCTTTAACTGTCCCATGCTCCCTTCCATGTCTTGAATACTTTCCAAAATGTGCTGAACGTGTTGCACACATCGCTCGCCCGCTTCTGTAAGGTGTACTTTTCTCGTCGTGCGGTTCAGCAGGCGTACCCCGAGTTGTTCCTCCAAATGAGATACGTACTTACTGACCAACTGATTTGACGTTCCCAGTTTCTCTGCTGCCTTGGTAAAACTGCCTTCTCTAGAGACCGTGAGAAACGCCTTCATGGTGTCAATCCTATCCATTAAACAAATCCTTTTAATAAGTCAATTACCAACAATACATTGGAAATCATTCAATGATAATGCCATTTATCATCTAAAGGAGAAAGATTAATCTTATTCCCAAGTTAAGACTTACTTGAATAAATCAACTCAGAGGGAAATACCATGAACAAGCACATTTTTAACAAAGTAATTCAATCCAATGCTGGCTTTGCGGCACTAGTACTGAGAGTTCCGGTAGGAATCATTTTGGCTGCACATGGTGCGCAAAAGCTGTTTGGCTGGTTTGGTGGCTATGGACTTGAAGGTACTGGCCAATGGATGGCAAGCATTGGGCTAGCACCCGGTTACCTAATGGCATTGATGGCTGGCAGTGCAGAATTCTTCGGAGGTTTAGCCTTGATATTTGGCCTTTTGACTCGCCCAGCAGCACTGGTCAATGCATTTGCCATGTTAGTGGCAATCTTCAGCGTTCACATCAGCCATGGCTTATTTATCAGCAATAACGGTTACGAGTTTGCTTTGGCGTTATTCGCTGCCACTTTAGCGCTAGCCATTCAAGGTGGCGGAAAGTTTGCCATTGATAACCGCTTACTTGGTGCAACCAAAACCGCTTAATAAAAGCTATTGGACTCGAAACAAATTAGACAAACAACAGACGCCCATGGCGTACGCTCGCAAGGGGCTCTTCGAAATAAGGAAAGATTATGTTGGTAAATGGTAAGTGGGAACGCAAGTGGGATCCCGTTCAAGAGAAAGACAGTGAAGGCCGCTTCATCCGCCAAAGCAGCGCATTCACAAATCGCATTGACGATGCACAGTCAGCAGTCGATAAAGGTTTGCGACTCTATGCTGCTTACATTTGTCCTTGGGCAACACGCACATTAATTGCTCGCTCGTTGTTTAACTTAGAAGATGTAATTGACGTAAAAATCTTAGACCCAGTACTAACAGATTTCGGTTGGCAATTTGGGGGTGAATCTGATTCAACGGTAGGCTCTGCAGAGAGTGGCATTGAGGGAGTGGAATACGCTCACCATCTTTATACGATGACTGATGACCAATACACTGGTCGAGCGACTGTGCCTGTACTTTGGGATTGTGGTGATAACAAAATCATCAACAACGAGTCTGCTGATATTCTTCATATTTTGAACGAAGACTTAAGACCGATTCATAATTCAAACATCAATTTGTACCCGACTGAGTTGCAATCACAAATTGAAGAGTTTAATGCCAGTATCTACGACAGCTTAAACAATGGCGTGTATCGCGCAGGATTCGCTTCAAGCCAGAAAGCTTACGACGAAGCCATGGTTGATATTTTCGCTCGCTTAGAAGAACTGGAAACACATTTTGCGAATAACGATTATGCCGTTGGCAACCAACTAACCGAAAGCGACATTCGGTTATTCGTTACCTTGATCCGATTTGATGTGGCCTACCATGGCCTATTTAAAACTAACATCAAAGCCATCTCTGACTACCCTGCGTTGTCAGCGTATTTGGACCGCTTATTACAAATCGAAGCCTTTGCGAAAAACACTCGTGTCGATCATATTAAAGCGGGCTATTACTCGGTAACTGCGCTAAATCCATCTGGCATAATTCCTCAGGGGCCGTACTTGGATTGGTTTAAATATTTACCGGAGGGAGTATGAAACTAGCACCTCTGATGTTCGTTGGTCACGGTTCTCCGATGTTTGCGTTAGGCGCAAGCATCGAGGCTCAACAACAGGCGACCGATAATTTAACCCATCAAGTAGCTAAATTTGATGATGTGGAAGCTATATTAGTGATATCACCACATTGGGTTGCCCGCGGTAATGTCGTTATCACCAACGACCAACCAGAAACCATTCACGACTTTGGTGGCTTTCCACCTGAATTGTACGAGTTGAACTATCCTGCTGTGGGCTCACACATTGTTGGTAATAAAGTCATCGACTTATTAACCAACAATGGTTTCGAAACTAAGGCGGACAATTACCGAGGCTGGGATCACGGTGTTTGGGTACCGCTGTATCACCTGCGCCCAAATGCAGACAAGCCAATAGTGCAATTGTCGTTGAATGTTGATTTGTCATCAGATGAACTAGAAAAGCTCGGTAATACTTTGAAACAATTGCGTAAGCAGAATATTGCGGTTATCTGCTCAGGTAGCCTGACGCACAATTTATATGACATTCGAATGAGTCACGAGCGCGTCGCAGATTATGCAAACAAATTCCAAAATTGGGCACGGAAAATCGCTCTTGAAGGCAATTTAGCGGAGGCAAAACAGCCTCACGTTAAGTCTGTTCACTATGCGAAGTCACATCCTACCTCTGAGCATTATTTGCCGTTAGTTATTGCTATGGGAGCAAAAGATGACGCTGATAATCTTACGGTGTTGGAAAGTCCAATCTTGCATCACTCCATTTCAATGGAGAGTTATGTTTGGTCTCAGTGAGCAATAACATTACTTTAGTTTAGTTTAGAAAAACAGCATCAACCAAGATAGGTATAAACTGCAAGGCTAAGAATGGGGCGGGAATGAGTTGAACCAGGAAGAATTCCTTCCTAGTTGCCAGTAGGCAAAGTGCAATCCGTCAGTTTAATACCAAATGTCTAGCTCCGTGATCACACGAGTCAAACCTCAGGTCTATGAAGCCTTTGGACAATTCCGTTTTAGCGAAATTGCTAATTCAGCAACACATGGATCATTAAAAGTATGGCAACGTCACTTAACTAACCCACTCAATCTTTATTAATGGAGCAGGCCAGTTCATCTTATGCGGGATGCACATTAGTTCAAATCAGTTAGCTCAAACTCACTAAATTCAGCAAAGTTGGGCACAATGATTCTGCCGCTAAAGGTGTAAAGCATAACGCCTTGCTCGTGCCCTGATAGTGCGGCAGTGCTTATAATTGACTGCCATGTGTCGTTATCTTGCGTTCGATAATAAGCGCGAACTTTAGTGTCGCTTCTTTCAAGCTTTACCGATACTGTCGACTCACCGAATAATAAGCGATGTTTAATATCAGGCTGACCATTTTGTTCTACAACAAACACCAGCGATCGCGCACCCATAAACATCTCTTTACTGATTTTTATATAGTTATCATTGTCCCAGTAAATCCCTAGTCCAGCCTGCTCGAAACTGAGGTTCGGATCTAGATTAATCGTCACCTCCGCGCTGTATTCTGGCTTGTCTACCGGATAAATAAAGATGTTTTTTACATCATTAGCGCCAGCACCAAAGATATTGCCCTCTTGAACTTGCATTGTAAGCACTTCATTTTTAAACGACCAGTGCTCTGGGTTTTCATTTTGAATCGTCCAATTATCTAGATTGTTTATCATTGCGCTGTTCCTTACTATTAGATCATACGTTGGCGGAGTTGATAGAAAATATCGTCAAGATTGCCAAGATTTTGCAGCTTAATTCGGTCTAGTTCTTTTTGTACGCTGTCATACATAAGCTGATTTCGCATATCACTCAGTGTGGCGTAATAGTGCATGCGGCGACCTAAAACAAAGTTATTCTGGTCGTTTTCACTCATCATCATAAAGTGCTCAATGGTGCGCAAAAATGTCTCTTTATCTTGTGGTAATTGTCCATTAAGTTCCGTCAATACATTGATGCCATGGAAGTTGCCATAATTACCCGTTATGCCGTCTAGCTTGCTGATAAGCTGATATTGTTCTTCAAGCATCTCTCGCTCTGTTAGTGGTGTAAATTGGCCGTTTTGTACTAACTCATCCAATTCAGTTCCCGATTTAACCGCCAGCGAGAGTATGCGAATTTCGTCTGGGTTGATTTGATTCAGTAGCTCGGCCGTTGCTGCGATATGTTGCTCTGACAGTTCTTTTCCACCTAAGCCAAGGATAATGAAGGTCATCATTTTCATACCCGCTTGCTTGGCATATTCGGCTGACTTCAAGATTGATTTCGGGGTGATCCCCTTTTTCATCAGTTTTAGAACCTCGATAGATCCCGACTCCATACCGCAGTAAAGCATGTTTAGCCCAGCATCGCAGATTGCTTTCATCTCCGCTGGCGATTTTTTAGTCATGGTCTGCGCCCGGCCATAAGAGCTGATCTGTTTAAGCTCCGGAAAAGCCTCTTTCAGTGTATTGAGCACGTCAAGTAAGTCTTGGGTTTCCATGGCGAATGAGTCGCCATCTTGCAAAAAACAGCTATCAAAGGTTCTGTTTTTATAAAACGCCCTCGCCGCCCAGATATCACGCTTAATATCTTCAACCGGACGAATAGAGAACTCCATGCCTTCAAAAAGGGTGCAGAACTTACATTTATTCCACGGGCACCCTTGTGTGGTTCTGATAAGCAAACTGTCTGCTTCTGATGGTGGGCGTATTGGGCCCTGTTGAAAATGTATCTGTGACATGGCTATTTATCCAATGAATTGAAATTGATTTGGCCATCCTACGGCAAATTTTACACGGTAAAAACGCGGTATTATTTGAATTATTATCAAAAAAAAATAGATAAACACCGTGCACATCACCACACAACGCGATCTAATTCCCTCTTTATGGTCAGACTTAAAAATCAATTCTCAAACTAAATTTGATAATAAATCAATTTCTAGACTGTTTTTACTTTACAATAATCACCGTAATATACACCCAAACCAACAACGCAGCACACCATCAGCTGCTTCAACTCCATACAAAGGAACACACTATGACTAAGCTAACTATCGTTGCAAACATCGTGGCCAATGAAGACAAAATCGAACTGGTAAAAGCAGAGCTGTTGAAATTAATCGACGTCACTCGTGCCGAAGACGGTTGCATCAACTATGACCTCCACCAAGACAACGAAAACCCAGCACACTTCACTTTCTACGAAAACTGGGTATCACGTGAACTTTGGCAAGCTCATATGGGCAACCAGCACCTTGCTGACTACATGACAGCAACCGAAGGCTCTGTCGCAAGTTTC